>JAJZEG010000161.1 GCA_021828605.1 Pseudomonadota bacterium
TCTGGAATTCCTCAAGGAACATCTCAACAAGATCGAAATTCCGAAAGCGATCGAGATCCGCGACACCTTGCCGAAAACATTGGTCGGCAAATTATCGAAAAAAGAACTGGTCGAGGAAGAAGCGGCGAAACCCCAGGTGATCAAAGAGTTTTTCTCGGACGATCAGGCCGAAAAGCCTGCCGCCTGATCAACCGCGATCATAGCGGCATAAATACGCTCGCAATCAGCCCCGCACCGCCGGGGCGATTGGCGAGCGTAATATCGCCGCCATGGGCGCGGACCGCGTTGCGCGCAATCGCCAAACCAAGCCCGGTGCCGCCGGTGCGCCGGTTGCGGCTGGTCTCGATCCGGCGAAACGGCTCGAACACCCGCTCAAGCTCAGCGGCTTGGATGCCCGGCCCGTCATCCTCGATATCGATGCGCACCATATCGCGCGCGGGCTGATGCAGGCTGACCCGCGCGACGCCGCCATAATTGATCGCGTTCGCAATCAGGTTCGCGACCGCGCGCTTGAACGATAAAGGCCTGATCCTGAGCGTTAAATGATCTGGGCCGCGATAATCCACGCAGTGAACCCCTTCCGGTGCGATATCGGCGGCTTCATCAAGGGCGGTGCCCAGCAGGGTGACGACATCGACCGGCACCATCGCCTCGCTCGCCGCATTATCACGGCCAAAAGCCAGGGTGGAGGCGACCATCGCTTCCAGCTCATCCAGATCCGCCATGAATTTGTCGCGCACCGTCTCATCCTCCAGAAACTCGGCGCGGAGTTTCAGCCGGGTGATCGGGGTGCGCAGATCATGGCCAATCGCGGTGAGCAAAAAAGTCCGATCCTCAACAAAACGGCGGATTCGCGCCGCCATGGTGTTGAACGCGACGGCAGCGGTCGCGATTTCGCTGGGGCCGTCTTCGGGCAAAGCGGGCGCGTTGCCGATATCGCGGCCTAATTGTTCGGCTGCCGCCGCAAGCGTGCGCACCGGCGCGGTCAGGCGCAGCACGGCCCAGATGATCATCACCGCGCCCAGGGCAAACATGATGATAAAAGCCGTCGCAAAGCCCGGCGTGCGCCAGGGTGGGGTCGGTCGAAACGGCGAAATCACCGTCAACCACAAGCCATCGCGCAGGTGAAACCCGATCAGGATTCGCGGCGGATTGAACGCGCCGCGCAGGGTCATGCCATGTGGCCTGATCTGGCGGGCCATCGGCAGGCTGATGATGCTGGCGCGTAAAATCTGCCGCGCAGGCAACGGAAGCGCAAAACTGCCATTGACCAATGGCTCAGGCGTGAGGCGCAACCGCCGCCCGACAGCCATTTTTTGTTCATCAAGCATCGCTGCCCGCTGTTGCGCTAAGGGCACCCGCGCGATGCGCCGGTAAATCAGCGTGCTTTGGGTGGCGATCTCGCGCTGCGCTTCAATCCGGTTGAGGTTGCGTTGGGTATAGGTATGCACGGCGAGGCCGATCCCTTGCACCACGCCAAATCCAATCAGCAGGCTCAATGCGGTGCGCCCAGCGAGGCTGGCGGGCCTCAGCCGCACCCGTCTGTTTGGGGCGATCATCCGCGCTCCACCTGCACCGACAGCACATAGCCACCACCGCGCACGGTTTTGATCAGCTGGGCGTTGCGGCCATTATCCTCCAATTTGCGCCGCAACCGCGATACCGCGACATCAATCGCCCGATCAAACGGGCCCGCTTGTCGCCCGCGCAGCAAGTCGAGCAGCATATCGCGGGTGAGCACCCGGTTGGGTCGCTCCAGAAGTGCCAGCAGCAATTCATATTCACCGCCCGTCACGGTTACATCGACGCCCTCGGGATTGACCAGCCGACGCCGGGCGGATTCCAGCACCCAGCCGCCAAACCGATAGATCATCGCCGGTGGCTCCCGACCCCGCTCCGGGTCGTTCACCCGGCGCAGCACGGCGCGGATCCGCGCGGCCAGCTCACGCGGGTTGAACGGCTTGGTCATGTAATCATCGGCACCCAATTCCAGCCCGATGATCCGGTCCGGCTCGTCGCTGAGAGCGGTGAGCATAATGATGGCCACCTTGGTATCCGCGCGCAGCCAGCGCGCCAGTTCCAGGCCGGATTCGCCGGGCAGCATCAGATCGAGCACCACCAACTGGAAATGACCATTGATAAAGGCCCGCCGCGCCTCGCGGCCATCGCGCGCCAAGGTCACCCGGAATCGCTCGCGCTCCAAAAAGCGACCCAGCAAATCGCGAATTTCGCGATCATCATCGACAACCAATAAATGCGGCATGGTTTCCATGGCTGTTACAATAGCCACAACTTACCGTGAACGGCAGCCCGTGTTGCATTTCCTTACGATTCTGGCGGTCCTTACCGCCCAACACCGGAGGATCACAAAACAATCACTTGCACCGGGCTCGCAATTTGACTATGTGAGCCGCACGCAGCAACGCACGTGCCTCTGCCCCCCGACAGGGTGGTTACGCAACGACGTCAAGCGTTCTGGCAACTCCCGACACGCTGTCGGCTCAAGTTGGTCGCTGGTTCGTTCGACCGTTTCGCAACCGTCTTGCGCCTCGTGCGCCGGACCCTGGATTTGGAAGGGAGTGGGTCATGACCCCCAAACTCGCCCGATTTGTCGATGCTC
>JAJZEG010000220.1 GCA_021828605.1 Pseudomonadota bacterium
ATCACTAAAACCCAATCGCGCATGGGCGTGGCTGGTGCGGAGCGCCTCATGATCATGCGGCGCAAAATCAATGACCAGCATGCGCCCGCCTGGGCTCAATATCCGCGCCGCCTCGGCAATCGCCGCTTGCGGTTGCTGCGCGTAATGCAGCACCTGATGAATAATCACCACCTCTGCGCTGCCAGTCAGCAGCGGCAGAGCGAACATATCCCCCTGCCGCAACTCAACATGCGCCAAGGCTGCCGCCAAATCCGGCCGCGCCAATTTCGCCCGCGCGTGGCGCAGCATTTCCGGACTACGATCAATGCCAATCACCAGCCGCGCCAACCCGCCAAACAATTCGATCATCCGCCCGGTACCGGTGCCAATATCCACCAAACAACCAATCGGCGCCGGACCCAATGCCGCCCGGATCGCCCCTTCGACCACCGCCTCATCAATATGCAGTGCCCGCATCGCATCCCATTCGGCGGCATGGGCGTTGAAATAATCCTCCGCCGCCCGTGCCCGATCCGCCCGCACCGCCGCCAGCCGGGCATGGTCCGCACGCAGCCAATACTCATCCTCGGCCCGCGCACTCCACTCATCCATCGCGGCCAAAACCGGGGCCAACAAGGCCGGATCGCCCAGGCTCAAAAACACCCAACTCCCCTCTTTGCGCCGCTCGACCAGCCCAGCATCCGCCAAAATCTTCACATGCCGCGAAACCCGCGGCTGGCTCTGCCCAAGCACCTGCGCCAATTCCCCAATCGAGAGCTCCATCGCGCGCAATAACAGCACCGTGCGTAACCGCGTCTGATCCGCCAGAGCGGCAAACCTATCAACCATCATTTTCATAATTTCGCTCATAACAACATCTCAATATCTGTCAATTCTAAATCCTGAATTAGCAGCTATTATGCCTGAGAATTTCGACCAACTTTGCCCGATATCTTGATTATAGCATACATATAACAATATCGGTATATTTGCATTTCTAAAATTGACTCTCTACAAAACCTATGACACATGCCGCACCACACCCGCTCGGGCCGCATCATCCCCTCCTGTTTCATTAAGGAATCATCCCATGCCTGAAATCGCCGTCGCCACGCTCGGCTTCCCCCGCATCGGCGCCAAACGCGCGCTGAAAACCGCGCTCGAACGGCATTGGGCCGGAACCGACAGCGCCGCCGACCTCTGCGCCACCGCCGCTTCACTCCGCGCCACCGCCTGGCAGCAGCAACGCGACGCAGGCGCCACCATCATCCCCTCCAATGATTTTTCGCTCTATGACCATGTGCTTGACCTGTCCGCTCTGCTCGGCCTACTCCCCAACGGCGCTGATCTCGCTGCCTATTTCGCCGCCGCGCGCGGCACCGCCGCGCACCCGCACGGCTGCACCCACACCCATGCCGATCAACAAGCCGCCGAAATGACCAAATGGTTCGACACCAACTATCATTATCTGGTCCCGCGCTTTCACCGCGACCAGATTTTTACCCTGGCCGGCACCAAGCCAATCGATGAGTTCCGCGAGGCGCGCGCACTCGGCATTCATACCCGCCCGGTCCTGCTCGGTCCGGTCAGCTATCTGCTGCTCGGCAAAGCCGCTCAACCCGATTTCGACCCGCTGACCCTGCTCGACCGGCTGCTCCCCGCCTATATCCAAATCCTGCGCGCCCTCGCCGCCGAAGGTGCCGATTGGGTGCAAATCGATGAACCCTGCCTGGTGCTGGATCTGACCGATGCCGCCCGCATCGCCTTCAGCAAAGCCTATCACGCATTGCATACCGCTTTGCCCGGCTTGAATCTGATGCTGACCCCCTATTTCGGCGCGCTCGGCGATAATCTCGCTCTGGCCTGCGCCCTGCCGGTGCAGGGGCTGCATCTCGATCTGGTGCGCGCCCCCGAACAGCTCGATGCCGTACTCGATCAGGCACCCGCCGACTGGCTGCTCTCGCTCGGCGTGATCGATGGTCGCACGATCTGGCGTGCCGATCTGAGCGTTATTTTGGACCGGCTGGAACCGGTGGCGCGCCGCCGTAACCGGCTGGTCCTCGCCCCCTCCTGCTCGCTGCTGCATGTGCCGCTCGATTTAACCCAGGAAACCGCACTCGATCCGCAAATCCGCGACTGGCTCGCTTTCGCCATCCAGAAAATCGAGGAATTATCACTCCTCACCCAAGGCCTGACCGAGGGTCGCAGCGCGATCCGACCCGCCCTCGACGCCGCCGACGCCGCCCAGCGTACCAGGCGCCATTCGCCCCTGATCCATAACATAGCGGTGCAAGCCCGCGCCGCCCAAACCGATCCAGCCCTCAGCCGCCGCCCGACGCCCTACCCAGCGCGCGCCGCGCTGCAAGCCGAACGGCTGGCTTTGCCGCCCTTCCCCACCACCACCATCGGCTCGTTCCCGCAAACCAAGGCGGTGCGCGAGGCCCGCGCCGATTTCACCAAAGGCCGGATCGACGCCGCGCATTATCGCGCTTTGCTCGAATCCGAAACCGCCGCCGCAATCCAGTGGCAGGAGGAAATCGGCCTTGATGTGCTGGTGCATGGCGAGTTCGAGCGCAACGACATGGTGCAATATTTTGGCGAGCAGCTCGCGGGCTTCGCCTTCACCGCTCATG
>JAJZEG010000222.1 GCA_021828605.1 Pseudomonadota bacterium
GCGAGCACCGGCGGGATCAAGAAGGGAAGTTGGCCGACCCGCTCATAGCTCGCGCGCTGGAACCAGGCGGCGAGGGCCAAAGCGAGGAAGAGTTTCATCAGCTCGGAGGGCTGCACATGCAGGCCGCCAATATCGATCCAGCGTTTGGCGCCGAGCCCGACATGGCCGAAGCGCCAGACGACGACCAGCAGGATCAGGCCGAGCGCGTAGAGCGGCCAGGCGAATTTGGCGATCAGGCGGATATCGACCAGGGCGATGGCGATCATCATGATCAGCGAGGCGCAGAAGCGGATCAGTTGCGGCGTGGCGTAGGGTTCGCCATGGCCGCCCGCCGCTGAGTAGAGGGCGGTGTAGCCGATGCCCGCGAGCAGGCAACAGGCGAAAACGAACAGCCAGTTGATGCGCAGGAGTTTGCGCACCAGGCCGAAGGAGCGGGCGTAATAAGGGCGATAATCGATCAGACCGCTCATGAGGGCGTCGCCATCGCTAAGGTGGGGGCCGAGTTGTTGGTGGTCAGATTGTTGGGGGCGACAAAGCCGGGTTGGGCGGGGGGACGTTGTAGGGTGTTGGTCAAGGCTAGGGTGATCAGGTCGCGCGCGATCGGGGCTGAGACGGCAGCGCCTTCATTGCCGTGCTCGACCACCACGGCAGCGGCGTAGCGCGGGGCAGCGACCGGGGCGAAGGCGATAAAGAACGCATTGGGTAAATATTTCCAGGGCAGGTTGGCGTCGTTGTAATTAGCCTTTTCCTGGGCTTGCGACAGATCATGGACCTGGGCGGTGCCGGTTTTGCCCGCCATTTCGACGCCCGCGAGGGTGAGGCGCGAGGCGTAACCGGTGCCGGACGGGGTGTTGACCACGGCGGCCATGCCTGCGCGCACGGTTTGCAAATGGCGATCCTGCAGGCCGAGGCTGGGCCAATGATGGCTGAGCCCGTCGGGTTGATGGTCAGCACCGATCGCGCGGGTGAGACGAGGTTGGACCGCGCGCCCGGTGGCGATGCGCGCTGCCATGGTGGCGAGGCCGAGCGGGGTGACTTGGGTAAAGCCTTGGCCGATACCTTGAATGACGGTGTTGCCTTGGGTCCAGACCAATTTGCGGCGCCGCGCCCAGCGATGGGTGGGTAGAAAGCCGGTCGAGGCGCCGGGCATGCCGATATCGAGCGGGCCGATCAGGCCGAGACGCCGCCCCATCGCGGCGATTTTATCAATGCCGACGGCGAGGGCGGTGTGGTAGAAAAACACGTCGCAGCTTTGTTGGAGCGCGCTGACCACATTGATGGTGCCGTGGCCGCTATGCTGCCAGCAATAGAACGTGTGATCGCCCAGTTTCAGAAAACCGGGGCAGGTAAATAACGTGTGGGCGGTGATTGCGCCGCTTTCCAGCGCCGCAGTGGCGACGCAGGGTTTGAAGGTTGAGCCGGGGGCGTACAAGCCGTTGGTCGCGCGGTTGGTGAGTGGGCGGCGCGGATTATCGAGCCAGCCATTCCAGGTGGCGGTGGGCACGCCGGTATCGAACAGGCTGGGGTCGAAGCCGGGGGTGCTGGCCATGGCGAGCACTTCGCCTGCGAGCACATCGATGATGATCGCAGCACCCGCCTGCCCTTTTAGGCGCGTGGCGGCGAGGGTTTGCAATTCGGTATCGAGCGCGGTTTGCACCACGGATCCGGGCTTGCCGGAATCGCGATCAATTTCACGCACCACCGAGCCATGGACATTGACCTCGGTTTGGACAATGCCGGGTGCGCCCCGCAAAGCGTGATCATGCTCGGCTTCGATGCCCGCGCGACCGACGCGCATGCCGGGCAAAGCGAGCATCGGGTTATGCTGGGCCTGGGATTGGGTCGGGCGCCCGACAAAGCCGATGACATGGGCAGCCTGCGCGCCGAGCGGGTAGGTGCGCGAGGCGCCGACATCGACGAACACGCCGGGCAGATCGACGGCGCGGACCTCGATGCGGGCCATTTCCGACCAATCGAGGTCGTTTTTGAGTAAAATCGGCACGTAATGCGGCTTGCCTGCGAGGTCGCGGGCGATGCGGGCGCGCTCGGCGGGAGAGAGCGCGATCAAAGCGGTGAACCGGTCGATCACCGCTTCGGGATCATCGGCCTCGGTCATCATGAACAGAGCGCGCCAATGCTGGCGGTTGCCCGCGAGGATGGCGCCGAAGCGGTCGGTGATGATGCCGCGCTCGGGCGCGATCAGCCGGTCATTGATCGAGTTTTGTTTGGCCAGGGTGGCGAAGCGGCCATGTTCGCGCACTTGCAGCCGATAGAGATTGGCGGCCATGGCACCGAAGGCGACGGTTTGCGCGGCGCCGACCAGCAGGGCCCTGCGGGTGAACATCGATCGACTCTTTGCTTCGCGCCTCATTCATGCACGCTCAGGTGCTGCGGCGCCGCGATGCGCGCGGATGAGCGGCGGGGCGAGCAACGGGTAGAGCAGAATGCCGATGGCGGCTTGGATCACCACTGGCCTGATTGGCAGGAGATGGAGAATGAGCAGCGAGCGGATCAGATATTCGAGCGCGCTGGTGGCGATCATACTCGCGGCCAAGGTGAGCCAGACGATGAAAAATCCTTGTTTAGTGAGCACGCGACGCAAAGCGAGCACGCTGGCCTGGTTGAGCAACAGCAGCACTGCCCAGAGACCGAGCGGTGAATGGCCGATCAAATCGAGCAGCAGGCCAAGCAGCAGAACCACCGGCGCTGGGAGTGAGGTTGGACGATACAGGGTCCAGAAAAATACCGAGGTGAGAACCAAGGCGGCGCGGCAGGCTCCCGGGTCAGGCAGCAGCAGCGGCACCGAGGCCAGCAGCATAACCACCAGGATCAGACACGCCGGCAGCGCATGGCGGGCGGCGCGATCAAGGGTGCGCCAGAGGCTTGGCCAGGTGATCACAGCCCATGGCCGGGATGGGTGGTGTGGGGTGATAATTTTTGATGGTGATAATCAAACAAGCGCAACACGCGCAGACGCTGCAAGCCAGCGAACGGCAGCACCACCGGGTTGTTGCGCCCTTGGTAATGCACCACGCCGACCGGCAGGCCGGGCGGGAAAATACCGCCCGCCGCACTGGTCAACACCACCTCGCCCTCGTGCGGCGGGTGGCTTGGGGACCAATAATGCAAGCCGGGCATCGCGCCATTGGTGCCGACCATCAACGCATGCGCGCCTTGCTTGCCCATCGCCACCGGTACCCGGCTGTTCAAATCATTGATCAGCAGCACCCGCGCACTGCGCGAGCCCGATTGCACCACCCGACCGACCACGCCGCGCCCGTCCATCGCGATGGCATCAATCAGGTCAGGGGCGCCTGAGGGGACCGAGACCAGCACGGAATGCGCATAGAGCCCGCCATTATCGGCGATCACCCGGGCGGTGAAAAACGTGGGCGTGGGGGTTGGCACGAAATGTAAGGCGGATTTGAGGGCTTGATTTTGCGCAGCCAAGGCCAGAGCCACCGCCTGCCAGCGCCGCAACCGTTGATTATCCGCGCGCAGAACGAGGATTTGCCGATGCATGCTGAGCCAAGCCGAAACGGTGGTGTTTCCTTGAGTAAGGCTGAGGATGGGTCGCGAGATTACCCGATAGGCCGGGGTCAACGCATCATCGAGCCCGAGGCGCAAGGTTGCCGTCAGACGGTCGTTGGCGCGACCGGCAATCATCAGAGCAAGTGCAAGCATCAGCATGACCGGCAAGGTCAGCCGCGTTAATACCAGACGGACCGGCATGGAGAGCCGAAACATAGCATCAGTCCTGTGGAAAGAGGCGGTTGCGAGAGACAGCGATACGACAATCAGAGCGTTAAGCCAATGCCCTTGCCGCAATATGGTGTTCTAACATAACTGTCAATCGATTAAAGCGGTCGCCTTGAATGGGTTTTCCTGTGTCAGTCAGGCTTGGTTTCGTTTTTGTCCAATAACGATCGGAGCGAGCCGAGCAGGACTGCGGCCAAAGCCAGCAATAGCGGGTCTTTGCGCATCAGACTGCGCATCACCGCGAGCCCCTCGGCGACAACCGCAAACCATGCGGCGCGGTGCAACGGGCGCGGACGGCGCAGCCAGCGAAATTGGGTCACGATCCAAAGCAGCAAAGCAAACAGCAAAAATCCGCCGCCGAACAGCAAATCGGCCTTGAGCGGTCCCAACCAATGCGCGAGGACACGAAACCCTGCCGCGAGCAGGCAGGCAATTCCGATCAAGGCGGCGATCAACGAGACGACGCTCAACATCAGGCGATCACGCCAGGCGCGTAGGCTTAGCCCGTTGAACAAGGAGGCTAAGAATTGCATGAGAGAAACAAGATGATGTCCAAAATCATCGGCTCTCGCGACGACGCGTAAAGACGCGCGCGATTAAATAGCCAGCGCCAACGGCGATGCCGAGGCTGAGCAAGGGTCGTTCCTGCACCAGGCGCACAGTGCGCCGTGATACGCCTGAACCCGCGCCGTTCAACCTCGTGCCCAGTGAAGAAAACTCACGGCTAAGCTGCTCGATTTGCTGTTCGAGATTGCGGCGCATGGCGGTGGAGGGCGGTGCGATATCATGCAGCCGATGTTGCACGTCATGCAAAACCGCATCAGCCACCTGCACCACTTTGCCGCGCAGGCCATCCAACTGACCGATCAGACGTTCAATATCGTCCGCGATGTGTTTTGAGCCGGAATTAAGTTGATTTTGATCCATGGATCACCCTCCTACGTGCCGCGTTCCGTACTTGGAATGGGCATGCGGAGCTGCGGGTTCAACCCGTCGTGATCAATCAACTCGTCGATTGTCGATCTTCGGCACCAACACCCAGTTGCTTGAGTTTTCGATGTAAAGCACTGCGTTCCATGCCAACAAACTGCGCGGTTCGACTGATATTGCCGCCAAAACGCAGGAGTTGTGCTTGCAAATACTGAGTCTCAAAGACATCGCGGGCGTCGCGCAACGAGAGCGCCATGATATCGACCAGCGGATCGACCGCCAAAGCACGCGGGGCGTGGGCGCTGATTTCGCCGGGCAGTTGGGCAGCGTGGAACGGCTCGCCTGCTTCGCCGGGATGCATGATCATCAGCCAGTCGATCACGTTGCGCAACTGGCGAACATTGCCGGGCCAATCATGCGCTTGCAAGGCGGCAATGGCGTCAGAGGCGAGGGTTCGCGGCGGCAAGCCGGAGGTTTCGGCGGCACGGGCAAGGAATAAGGCGGCGAGATCGGGGATGTCTTCGCGCCGTTCACGCAAGGAGGGAACCCGCAGCGGCACCACCGCCAGCCGGTAATAAAGATCCTGGCGAAAACTGCCGGCGGTGATGTGCGCGGGTAGATCGCGCGCGGTGCTGGCGAGGATGCGCACATCGACCTTGACCCGCGCGCCGCCGCCCAACCGCTCGAAGCGTTGGTCTTGCAAAACCCGGACAATTTTACCTTGGGTTTCGAGCGGCATATCGGCGATTTCATCGAGCAGTAAGGTGCCGCCATCGGCGCGATCAAGCAGACCGGGACGGCCCGCGCCTTCCGAACCGGCTTCGACGCCGAACAACGCCGCCTCGACCCGTTCGGGCGCCAAAGTCGCGCAATTCAGCACCACGAACGGCCCACCGGCGCGCTTGGACTGGGTGTGGATCATGCGCGCGACCACTTCCTTGCCCACACCTGCCGCACCGGTGATCAGGATGCGTGAGCCGGTGGGTGCGGCTTTTTCCACCGCATGGCGCAGCGCGTTGATGGTGGCACTCGCACCGGTCAATTTGTTTTCCGAGCCGGTGCGCAGGCGCAATTCGGCATTTTCGGCGATCAGGCGGGCGGCTTCGCGGGCGCGCTGGATGATCAACAATAGGCGTTCGGATTTGAAGGGCTTTTCGATGAAATCATACGCGCCAAGCTGGATCGCCTGCACGGCCATTTCGATGGTGCCGTGACCCGACATCATCACCACTGGCAAGGTGGGTGCTTCGGCACGCATCGCCTGCAAAATCCCGAGACCATCGAGGGTTGAGTTTTGCAGCCACACATCCAGAACCACCAGATCGGGCCGACGTTCGGCGAAGGCGGCCAGCGCTTCATCAGACGTGCCGACATTGCGCGTCTCGAACCCTTCATCGCGCAAAATGGCATCAACCAGAAAGCGGATGTCAGGCTCGTCATCGATAATGAGAATTTCAGTCATTCCGCTCCAATCCTGCCGACGCGAGGGTCGCCGGGGCCGTTATCGGCAACAATAATGTGATCATGGCTCCGGGACTATCAACCCTGCTCGCTAATTCCAGCGCACCATGGTGATCTTCCATGATCTTGCGCACGATCGCGAGGCCAAGACCAGTGCCCTTGGTTTTGTTGGTCACGTAAGGCTCGGTCAGCCGGTCACGATCCTGTTCAGGCAGTCCAATCCCGTTATCGATGACCTCGATCCGATACCATGGCGCATCACGGGTGATTCGCAAAATCACCTGACCGCGAGGTTGGGCGGTGAGAGCGCTCGGTCGCATTGCGATAGAATCGGCTGCATTTTGCAACAAGTTCGTTAAAGCCTGACCGATTAACCTGGCATCGCACAGCGCACGGACCTCGGCTTCAGGCAGGTCGACCTGCCAATCGATATCTGGGTGGGCGGCGCGTTGCAGGACCACCGCTTCGCGCAGAACTTTGGCCATGGTCTCGATACGCATCACCGGCACCGGCATGCGCGCAAAAGCGGAAAATTCATCGACCATGCGGCCAATATCGCCGACATGGCGCACGATGGTATCGGCGCATTGGGTGAAGCTTTCTGGATCGGACAGAATTTCCTTCGCGAAACGCCGTTTCATCCGCTCCGCTGACAGCTGGATCGGTGTTAGTGGGTTTTTGATTTCATGGGCGATGCGCCGGGCGACATCGGCCCAGGCGGCCTTACGCTGGGCGGTTTGCAGTTCGGTGATGTCATCGAAGGTAACCACAAAGCCTGGGGCACGCTCGCCATGGCGATCGGCACCGATGCGCGCCATGAAAATCTGTTTGCCGCCATGGCCGGTATAGGCGATTTCGGCGGTGATCGGACGATCCGGCGTTGCTTCGGCCAAGGTCAGCGAGGCGGCAAAATCAGGCAGCAGATCGGCCAAGCGTTCGCCGATATGTGCCATCAGATCGATGCCGAGTAAGTCAGCCGCCGCCTTGTTCGGCAATTCGATGCGCCCTTGCGGATCAAGCCCGATGACGCCCGCAGAAACCCCGGCCAGCACGGTTTCGGTAAAGCGACGCCGTTCATCGATCTGACCATAGGCGCTCATGAGTTCCGAGCGCTGGGCGGCGAGTTGCCCGGTCATGCGGTTAAAGGCGCGCGATAGGCCAGCCACGTCATCGCCGGTATCGCCCTCGGGCACGCGCACCAGCAAATCACCGCTACGCACCCGCTCGGCGGCGCGGATCAGATGGCCGATCGGGCGGGCGATTTGATTGGCGAACACGAGCCCGATCAGCGCCGCACCGGACAAGACCAGCAAAGCGACGGTGATGAAAATCAACGCAAAAAATAGCTCGAATTGCGCGCGTTGATGTTCCAGCCGGTTATATTCGGCGAGCGCCTTTTCGGTGCGCTGAACATGGGCGTAGATGCTGGGATCGATCGGGCGTTCGACCATGAGCATCAGAGCGGGGGCGGCTTCGAGCTGTACCATCGCATGTTCAAGCGTGGAATGCGGGGTGCTCCACACCACGATTTGGTGTTTTTCGGCACGGTTGATTTGGGCTTGCGGCGGCAGCGAGACGTCTGAGCCTGCGAATAATCCGGCGGAGGCGATCACCTTGTCGGTGAGCGGTTCGAAAATCACCGCCTGGGTCAGACCGTGCAAGGCGGTTTGCGCGATCAGCACGTTGAGGAACCCTTGATCGAAAAAATCCTGGGCGCTGCCGTAAAAAATCGGGCCGTTTTGATTGAGGTCGTTCGCGATGGCCAACGCGTCGACGCGAATGCTGTTTTTTTTCGCATCCATATAGCCGACTGCGACCTGCTGGCTTTCTGACAAAGCGGTGCGGACCCGTTGGTTAAACCAAGCCTGGATACCAAAATTGAAGAATACGGCTGCAAAAATTGCGACCAAAATCGCAGGGACCGCCGCGATCCCGCCGAACAGCAACACCAGCCGTACATGCAGCCGGGCACCGGCGGCACCGCGCCGCGCCTCCAGCACCACGCGGGTGACGCGCGCGACCAGCACGATGATCAAGAGGAGCAAAATGGAGATGTCGCCGATGGCGAGCCCGACCGCCGCGCCCGAATGCACCCCGAGCCGGATGCCGCCCGCCAGATAGGCGAAGCTGCCAATGCCGAGTGTTAATGCCAGGGCCGCGAGCAGCAAGGTGGCGACCCGACCGACCAGAATATCGATCAGACGCCCCTGCCCGCTTCGCGCCGGTTGCGGCTTGCCCGCATTCAGATTTTCGCCAGGGGTTTGGCTATCGGTTTGATCGGTCGAGACGGGTGGGAATGGGCCAGCGCTCATCAGGGTTCAACCAATCCGCTTGCCGACATCGAGCGCGTGCAGGCGGATTTTTTTGCGCAAGGTGTTGCGATTGAGCCCGAGCATGGCGGCGGCGCGGATTTGATTGCCGCGGGTCTCTGCGAGCACCTGGCGGATCAGGGGCGCCTCGAAATCGGCGAGAATCCGGTCATAGAGGGTGCCGTCGTCGGCGGTGCCGCGAAGTTGTGCGAGCACCTGCGCGATATGGTGTTCGATGGCACGCTCAATTGGTTGGGTAGCACCGCCCGCCTCGTTGCTGGTGGCTGGTTCGCTGAAAGCGAGATCGGCGAGAGCTTGGTCGATAATCTCACCAGTGATCACCGGCTGCGGCACCAAAGCGGCAAGCCTGCGCATCAGATTTTCTAACTCGCGGACATTGCCGGGCCAACGATAGGCCGTTAGTCGGGCCAGGGCCTCGACGTTCAGGCTTTTGGCGCTGAGCCCTTCGCTTTGCGCGCGGGCGAGGAAATGCTGGGCAAGCAGCGCGATATCGCCGGGTCGTTCGCGCAACGGCGGCAGGCGGATGGGCACCACATTCAGCCGGTAGAATAAATCCTCGCGAAATTGGCCCGCCCGAATCAGCACCCGCAAATCGCGGTGGGTGGCCGCGACGATGCGGGCGTTGGCGCGAATCGGCTGGCGCCCCCCGACCGTAGTGAACTCGCCCTCCTGCAGGACGCGCAGCAGGCGAGTTTGCGCCTCTTGAGGCATGTCGCCAATTTCATCGAGGAACAAGGTGCCGCCTGCGGCTTGTTCAAATCGACCAATATGGCGATTGGTGGCGCCGGTGAAGGCGCCGCGCTCATGGCCGAATAATTCGCTCTCGATCAATTCGCGCGGGATCGCCGCCATGTTGATCGCGACGAACGGACCCTGGCGGCGGCGGCCATAATCATGCAAAGCGCGGGCGATCAATTCCTTGCCGGTACCTGATTCACCCGTGACCATAATGGTCAGGTCGGCGGTGGTGAGCCGGGCGATGACCCGGTAGATTTCCTGCATCACCGGGGCGCGCCCGATCAGCGGCAGGTCATCGCCGGGGACCGGCTCCTGGGTCGGGCCGGGCAAGGGTTGTTTAATCGCGCGATCAACGATGCTGAGCAGCTCGGTCAGATCGAAGGGTTTGGGCAGATACTCGAACGCGCCGCGCTGGGTTGATTGCACGGCGGTGAGAATGGTTGATTGGGCACTCATCACCACCACGGGCAAATCGGGCCGCGCACGACGAATGCGGGGCACCAAATCAAGCCCGTTACCATCGGGCATAACGATGTCGGTAATCACCAGATCGCCTTCGCCATCCTCGACCCAGCGCCAAAGGGTGGCGACGGCGCCGGTGGTGCGGACCTGATAGCCCGCGCGGCCGAGCGCCTGGGTGAGCACAGTGCGAATGGAGCGGTCGTCATCTGCGATTAAAATTGTCGGCACGGTGGTCATGCGTCTGATCCATTTCCTAAATCATCGGACGTTTCTTCAAAGACCGGGAGATGCAGGCGAAACTCGGTGCGTCCGGGCCAGCTTTCGGTTTGGATCAGGCCGCCATGATCGGCGACGATTTTGGCGACCAACGCGAGCCCGAGGCCACTGCCGGAGGCTTTGGTGCTAACGAACGGTTCAAACAAATGACGGCGGATATCTTCGGGGATCCCCGGACCATTATCGCGCACCGCGATGAAGACCGGCAGGTTGCGCTGGGCGCGCGCGGGGCCGGAGCCGAGGCGCACGCCATGCTGGAAGCCGGTGAGGAGCTGGATTTCGCCGTCCGGGCGCTCGGTTTCGGCAATCGCCTCGGCGGCGTTTTTCACCAGGTTGAGCAGGACCTGAATCAGCAGGTCGCGATGGCCGAGCACGGCGGGGAGCGAGGGATCATACAATTCGACAAAGCGGATGCGCGCGCCAAAGCCCGATTGGGCGAGCCTACGGACATGTTCGAGCACGCGATGGATATTGACCGGTTTCGGCGCGATGGGTTTGTCGCCGAACATTTCCATGCGCTCGACGAGGTCGCGGATGCGATCCACCTCGTCGCAAATCAGGGTGGTTAATTCGCGATCTTCGGCGCGCGCATTGGCTTCGAGCAGCTGGGCGGCGCCGCGAATGCCCGAAAGCGGATTTTTGACTTCGTGGGCGAGCACTGCCGCCATGCCATTGATGCTGCGCGCGGCGTTGCGGGCAGAGATTTGTTGATCGAGCGCGCGGGCGGCTGAGCCATCCTGGAGGGCGACCACCACATGGCCGGGGCGGCCAATGATCGGGGCCGCTTGCAATGAGACCACGCGCCGGGCCAGACGCGGGCCTTCGAGCACCAGATCATGCTCGGAGAGGGTGACTTCATCGCAGCGCGCGCGTTCGAGTAACAGAAAAATCGGCAGATCGGGGGCCAGGACACCATCGAGAGCGCGCCCGACCAAGCGCAGGGCGGAAATGCCGAGCAGTTCTTCGGCGGCGTAATTGACCGAGATTACGCGATTATCCGCATCGATTTCGAGGATCGGGTTGGGAATAGCATCGAGCAACGAGGCGGGCGCCGAGGGGGCGGCAAGCTCGTTTGGCCGGTCGGGCCGGGTGTTGGGGCGGAAACGGCGCAGCGCCTGGCGAATTCCGCTCACGCGGCGTCCTGAAGGGCGCGGGATGGGGTTGCGTCCTGGGACGCGGCGCGGTGGTAAATCGCTTCGATCAAAGCTTCGACCGCGCCGGTATCATCGAGCCGGTTGACGGTTTCGCGGAACTCGGCGGCGCCGTGCAGGCCGCGCACGTACCAGGAGATATGTTTGCGCGCGATGCGCAATCCGGCATTTTCGCCGAAATGGGCGCGCATCGCTCGGTAGTGGTTGAGCAGGATCGCGCATTGATCAAGCAAGGGCGGCGGCGGCGGGGTGATGCCGGTGCGCAGGAAATGCGCGACCTGGGCGAGAAACC
>JAJZEG010000347.1 GCA_021828605.1 Pseudomonadota bacterium
CTGACGGTCGCTGCGTGCGCCGCTGGCGGGGCGGGATCACGATCAGGCGGGGATTGATGTGGGGATTGGCCAGGTCGGTTCGGCGATGGTGGCGTATGATCGGGCGATTGGGGCGTATTCGGGCACGGCCTATCCGGTGCAGGGGGTGGAGACGCTGATCGAGGCGACGTATCAGGCGCAGATTAACCGCTGGTGGCAGGTGCAGCCGGATATTCAATATGTGATTAATCCGGGGGCGGGGATTCCTGATCCGGCTGAGCCGGGGCGGCGGTTGGCGAATGAGTTGGTGGTGGGGGTGCGGGGGGTTATTACATTTTAGACGGGTGGCTGGTTGATCTGGACGGGGGGTGCGGCAGCGACTAAAGTCTCGTGCGTGCGCTTTTCTTGCTAATAATACTCTAAATTTTTGTTTAGATGCGCCATCATTGTGTCTATTGCTTGATACTTCCCGTATATCATTGGGATTGCATCAGATGTGCTTGAAAAATTTCGATGCGTATTCAGCACAAGGGTTGTTCAGGAATCGCGCGCTGGTGGGTCGCTCCGGTGGCGCGTGAGGGTCGGCGGGTGGATTTTGATATTGCCGTGTATGCGGTCAATGAAGCGGCGACGATTGCGGCGTGCGTCCGCTCGGTCGATCAGGCTTGTGCGGGGCGGGTTGGGCATATTTCGGTTTTGTTGAATGGCAGCACTGATCGGTCGGCGGATATTTTGACATCGATGCGGTTGTCGCATGCGGCGATGACGATTTATCGGATTCCCATCGCCGACAAGGCCAATGCGGTCAATCAGTATTTTTACGCGCTGCGACGCGCGGCCGATGTTTATTTTGGGGTCGATGCGTATACGACGATCAGTCAGGGCGCGCTGCGCGCGATGGCGGCGGCGTTGGCTGGTGATAAGCGCGCGTTGATTGCCTCGGCGGTGCCGGTCAGCGGGCGATCAGCGGCGAGCGTTGCTGCTAACACGATGAAAGGCGGGATGGTCAATGGCCAGTTTCATGGTCTGCGACCCGATTTTATCGATCGGTTGGTCGCCGCTGGTTATCGCTTGCCGTTGCAGATTTATCGGGGCGATGGCTTGCTTGGTTCGATGGCGGCGCATGATTTGGATGCTGTGAACACGCCGTGGGATCATGCGCGGGTGATTGGGGTGGCGGAGGCCACATTCGCGTTGACGCCACTCTCGGTGTTCAAATGGCGCGATATTCGGCGGCAATATCAGCGCGAAATTCGGCAGGCGCGGGGGCGGATGGAGAATGCGGCGATCAAGTCGCTGATTTATGCGCAGGGCTATGGCGCCTTGCCGGAAAATGCGAATGAGATGATCCGGGCGTGGTTGAAGACGAACCGACCGGCACCGAACGGGATGCGCGATCAGTATTTTACCAGGATGGCGCTGCGCCAGTTGGAAGCGGCGGCGACGATTAAAGCAATGAAGCCGGAGATTGTTGCGGTTTTGGAACCAGGTCGGGCGTGAGGGCCGCGCCTGCTCGACCTCTCATTCAGCGCATCGGTTGTGCAGCGGGGTGCAAGCCGGGACGCTGGGGTAGGACGATAATCAGCAGGAGGATGGAAGCGGTGAGGATGGTTGAGGCGCCAGCCCGGCTTAGATCCATGCCGCCAAGGGCGAGCGGCTTGTCCAGAAGGTCGCCAACGGTGGCGCCAAGCGGGCGGGTGAGAATAAAGGCGGCCCAGAACAGCGCGACGTGAGACAGGCGGGTGACGTAATAGGCGCCAGCCGTGAGGGCGATGGCCGCGCTGAACACCAGGGCGCCGCCGCCAAAGCCGAGACCGTTAGTATCCGCCATCCAGTCGCCGAGCGCGGTGCCGAGGGTTTGCGAGAATAAGATGGTGACCCAGTAGAAGGCTTCGGTGCGCGGCGTCGCGACGGTGTTTACCGACACGCTGCCTTCGACCCAGCGCCAGCAAGCGAGCGATGCGCCGAGCAGCAGAATTAGAATTGACGCACCGCCCGCATAGCCGATGCCGAGCGACCGGTCGGTGAAGTCGGCCATGGTGGTGCCAACCGTCGTGGTGGCGACGATGGTGAGCCAGTACAGATAGGGGTTGAAGCGGGTGGCGCGAATTTGCGCGATCACCGCAACACTGAAAATCGCCATGAAAATGAGCGTGCCCACCGCGTAACCCAGATGCATCGACATGGTGACGGCGTCACCGCCGGTTTCGCCGAGCGTGGTCGCGAGGATTTTGATAATCCAGAATCCCAGAACGATTTCCGGCACTTTGGTCAGGCCGGGTTTCACGGTGTCAGTCATTTATGGTCTCCTGCGCATGGCGCGCCCGCCACGCCCCGCTCCGTGCCAAGCGCGTTGAACCTGTTTTATTTGAACAGACTTAGGAGAGACTTAGGGCCCGACGCGCGGCGGCATCACCAGACGCGCCAGCACGCCGCTGGTGCCATCGGTGCGGTTGCCGACTTCCAGGGTGAAGCCGTGGCGCTCGGCGATGCGGGCGGCGATGGCCAGGCCCAGGCCCGACCCGACCGCGATATGGGGCGCGGCACGGTAGAAGCGCTTGAATAGATGGGCATCGGATCCCTGGGGCAGGCCGGGGCCGGTATCGAGCAGGTCGGCGACAAAGCCAGCGTCAGCTTGCCGCAGCGTCACATCCAGCTTTCCGCCATGCGGGGTATAAAGAAGGGCATTCTCGATCAGATTGGCGAAGAGCGTGCGGAGTTCCTGCGCGTCACCGCTGATCATGGCGCGTGAGGGGATATCTGCCCCCAGATCGACGCCTTGATGACCGGCCAGCGGCGCCTGATCCGCCACACAATCGAGCAGAAGGCCAGCGACATCGAATAGGGTGCTGTGGGGCGGTTGGGGTTCATCGAGCCAGGCGAGGCGCAAAAGCTGATCGACCAGCACCCCGGCGCGCCGCGTTGCTGCTGCCAACGCGTCGAGGCGCGGGCGCTGGGTGGCGTTGGGCGTATCGGCGCTGAGATTGCCGATTTCGATTTGCATGGCGGCAATCGGCGTGCGCAGCGTATGCGCAGCATCGGAGACAAACCGCTTCTGGGCGGCCAGTGCCGTGTTCAGCCGCAGGATCAGCCCGTTCATGCCCTCAACCAAAGGGGTCAACTCGATGGGCACCGCCGCGAGCGGCAGCTTCTCCGTGGCCAGGGCGCCGCGTGTTGACAGATCATGTGCGAGAGCATCGAGCCGCCGCAAGGTGCGATGCAGGGCCAGCCCGACCACCAGCCAGGATAACGGGATGAGCAGCAGCACGGGCAGCGCCGCCCCGATTGCGGCGTTGTTGGCAATCTCGTTACGCACGGTCATGCGTTGGGCCACCTGAACCGACTGGGTTTTGCCGCGCAGCGTGTAGACGCGCCACGCCTTGCCCCCGGCTCGCGCATTGGCAAAGCCGGATTTCGGCTGAAGCGGGATCATCGCACCGGGGAGCGATTGATGCGTGATATGCCCCGCCGCGTTCCAGAGGGTGACGGCGAAGCGATCCTCGGGGTCTTGGTCGGTCGCGGCGGGAGCATGAATGGCGGCGGGTCCTGATCCGGCATTCAGCGCGATTTGGCGGATCTGGCCATCGAGAAATCCCGCTGTCTCGTGCTCGCTATAGCGATAGGCCGCGCCGGTGGTGATCAGGCCGGCAACCGCCAGCAGCACGGTGATCCAGGTCAGAGCGGTGCGACGCAGCGATGGTGTGCGGGTCATTTGCGCACCATCCAGCCAGCGCCACGGACATTGAGAATGATGGTTTTGCCGAATTTGCGGCGGATGGCGTGGATCAGCACCTCGACGGCGTTACTCTCGACCTCCTCGCCCCAACCATAAATCCGCGCCTCGATTTGCCCGCGCGAGAGAATATGGCCCGGACGCTCCATCAGCGTCTGCATGAGCGCATATTCCCGCGCGGGCAGAATTTCAGTGCGCCCGGCATAGGAAAGCTCATGGGTTCCGGTATCGAGCTCGGCTTCATTTGTGCTCAAGCGGAGGGTCGCCCGGCCCGCGCGGCGGCGCAGCAATGCGCGCATGCGTGCGAGAAGTTCGGACAGCTCGAACGGCTTTACCAGATAGTCATCAGCACCCCAATCAAGCCCTGCCACCCGGCTCTCCACCGCATCGCGCGCGGTGATGATCAGCACCGGCGTTGCCACCGCTTGACGCCGGATGGTCTGCAAAACCGCCATGCCATCCGCGCCGGGTAGTCCGAGATCGAGCAGTGCGATCGCGTAACCCGACTCACGCAAGGCCTCCTGTGCGGCGGGGCCATCGCGCACCCAATCCACCGCCATGCCCGCAGCCTTCAGCGCGGCCACCAGCCCGTTGCCAATCAACGCATCATCCTCAGCCAGCAGCACCCGCATGGATGCAACATCGGCTTATGCGCGCGCGCCGACAAGGTCGGGCGTTTCGATGGGTTGCACCCTCGCGTTTGGATTTGGCGATGCCGTCCTCGATTTCCGCAATGGTGACGTTCGCTGGTGGTTCAGGATTACTGGTGCGCTGCCTGCGGTGAGAGCGGTGAGAGGGAATAATGGGTGCTGCGGCCGCCGGCGGTGTCTTTGACAAGGATTCCGCGTTGCACCAGGTCGTCGATGTCGCGCAGAGCGGTGTCGGTTGAGGTTTTGGTTAGGGTTGCCCATTTGGAACTGGTGAGTTTGCCCTCGAACCCGTCGAGCAGGCGGTTCAGCAATTTGCGTTGGCGGTCGTTTAGATTTTCCTGAGCGTAAATTTCCCAGAAACGCGCTTTACCGAGAACGGCGGCGAGGGTTTTCTGGGCACCATCGAAGGCGCGATCAAGGCAGGCGAGGAACCAAAGCAGCCAGGCGGTGATGTCGAGATCGGCTTTCTGGGTCTGTTCCAGAATGGCGTAATAGGCCTTGTTTTCGAGGCGGATTTGGGCCGACATGCTGTAGAAACGCTGTGCGCTTTGTTCGGATCGCGCGAGCGCCAGATCGGCAATCGCCCGCGCGATGCGGCCATTCCCGTCTTCGAAAGGATGGATGGTCACAAACCAAAGATGCGCAATGGCTGCCTGCAAGACCGGATCGATTGCAGGTTTCGCGTTGAACCAGGTGAGGAAGGCGCGCATTTCGCCGTCGAGGCGTGACGCGGCTGGGGCTTCATAATGCACCCGTTCGCGACCAAACGGGCCGGAGACCACCTGCATCGGCCCCGAAATTTCGGATCGCCAGCCGCCGACGGTGATCCTGGTCATACCCCTGCGCCCGGTTGGAAACAAAGCGGCATGCCAGGCGAATAGACGATCTTGGGTTAAGGGTTGGTCATAGGATTGGGTCGCGTCGAGCATCATTTCGACCACGCCCTCGACATGGCGGTCGGTGGGGGTAAGGGCGGCATGATCGAGACCCAGGCGCCGCGCGATTGAGGACCGCACCTGTTGTTTGTCCAGAAGCTCGCCCTCGATTTCGCTGGATTTGATCACCTCCACGGTCAGGCTTTCGAGCGCGGCCTCGGCGCGAAGCGGAAAGCCGAGTGCTGCCATGCGCCCGATCAGCCGTCCTTGATGGCGGCTCACCGCAGCGAGCTGATCAGCGACATCCGCGACGCTCCAGGTGAAGCGGGGCCAGGCTTGGTGTTCGTGGATATAGACTGTCATTCACCGTACTTTCTGCGGTGATTATGGCGATTATTCGCCGCAGGGGCAAGCCTAATTGTCGCCTATTTTGCGGTGAATAGGCGGGTTATTCGCCGCAAGCTGGGATGAGGGGAAGGCTCAGATTCGGGACATTAGCCCTGGCGCTGCATGAATTCGGCGAAAAGTGGAACGGTAAAATCGAGGTAGCCGTGATCCGTGCTGTACACCATTCCTTTCGCAATGACTTTGGCTCGGGTTGGCCCGAGCGATGATTGCGAGCGGCCCAATGCCTTGGCGATATCAGCCATCGCATAGGGCCCCTCGCCAAGCTGTGACATTGTTTTTACGAACTGGATTTCGGTTTTGGTTAGTCGGTCGAGGCGGACTCGAAAAAATCCTTGGTCAAGTGAGGATAATGTTTCGAGATAAGACCGATTAATATCGTCGAGGGTGATTTGTGATCCTTCGGCGTTATTCCAGAAAAACGAGGCCCATTCCTGGAGAAAAAACGGATACCCACGGGTCCGCTCGACAACACAAGCCAGTGCAGCTTGCGTGATTGAGGCGCCTTCGTCGATGAGTGGTTTTTCGACCGCCAGAGCCGCAGATTGAGGATCCAGCGCATCCACGCCTGGGTACAGAAACAGGCGTTCGGCGTATGATTTGGCTTCGCCCGCGAGACGGGCAACTTGAGGAAGACCCGCACCGACCACAAGGATTGGCAGGCCCTTTTGGGACATGTCGTGGATGGCGACGATCAGAGCGGAGAGGTCTGGTTCCGCGAGATATTGGACCTCGTCAATGAGCAGGAGCCAACCTTTATTAGCGGCTTTCGCGGCCTGGCCGATCATCTCAAATAAGTCGGGAAGATCGTGCTGGAGGTCCCCGCTATCGGCGAGGCCAGGCTCAGCATCTATCCCGACCTCAATGCCAGCTATCTCGATTTTGAAAATTGAGGCGAACCCGCGCAAGCCTTTTAGTCCCCGAGCGGCAATTTGCTTCGCCGCATCTGTTGTGGAAAGCGAGCGCATCACCTTACGCATTTCGGGATAAAGCAGCTGAGCGAGACTCTCTTTTTCCGGTGCCTCCACCTTGGAGACCAGAAGCCCCTGGTCTCGTGCTATTTTTCCAATTTCATTGAGTAACACCGTTTTGCCGGTGCCCCTGAGCCCAAGCAGCAAGATTGATCGTGCGCTGCGCCCGTTGAGTGCGCGGCCACATGAAATCCGCGCCGCGTCGAGGATTGCGGCGCGTCCGGCAAGTTCGGGCGGCCTGCTGCCGGCGCCTGGCGCAAAAGGGTTGCGGTACGGGTCCAATTGGCTTCTCCCCTTGTTTGGGCGTCTCCAGTGAATGTACTCTAGGAGTGTATAGGGTAGTATAGGAAAATTTGGTATTGTTTGGTATGGTTTGGTATAATTAGGTGAGTAAGTTTGAGCTGGTCAGGTCAATTTACCCATCAAGGCCGAGGGCGCGGAGGCGGGCGGGTTCTTCGTCCCAGCCGGGGCGGTCTTTGACGTGGAGGAACAGATGGACGCGGCGTTCGAGCAGGCGTTCGAGTTCGGCGCGGGCTTTGGAGCCGATGGATTTGATCCGCGCACCGGACTGGCCGAGGATAATCATTTTATGGCCGGTGCGCGCGACATAGATGGTGACATCGACGCGCGCGGAACCATCCGGCTGGTCCTTGAAACTTTCGGTTTCGACCGAGGCGCCATAGGGGATTTCTTCGCGGGTTTGCATGAAAATTTGTTCGCGCACGAGTTCGGCGGCGAGCATGCGGTCGGTCTGGTCGGTGAGTTCATCGGGCGGGTACAGGAACGGGCTTTCGGGCATGGCGCGGCCTAGGGCGTCGAGCCAATCATCGATGCCGTCGCGCTTGAGGGCGCTGATCATGAACACTTCATCAAAGCGGCCCAGTTTGCCGAGTTGGTCGATGAGCGGGAGAAGTTTGTCGCGGGGCAGCAGATCGATTTTATTGAGAATGAGCCAGCGCCGACGGCCGGTTTTGGCCAGGGCGGTGAGCGGTTCGGCGAGGTCATCGACGCGGGCGCGAAAGGCATCGACCAACATGCAAGCGAGATCAGCACCCGCGACGCTGTCCCAGGCTGATTGCACCATCGCGCGGTCGAGCCGACGCTTGGGGGCGAACAGGCCGGGCGTGTCGATCAGGACGATTTGCGCCTGATCCCGCATCACAATGCCGCTGACGCGAAACCGTGTGGTTTGCGCTTTGGGTGTGACAATCGACACTTTGGCGCCGACGGCCTGATTGAGCAAAGTGGATTTGCCGGCATTGGGGCGGCCGAGCAAGGCGACATAGCCGCAGCGTGTGGTCATGGTTGGGTGGTCATGGTTGGGTGGTCATGGGGGTGAGTTGCTCCAATAATAGGCGGGCGGCGGCTTGTTCGGCGGCGCGTTTGCTGCCGGCTTCGGCCTCGGCGGTGAAGTGGGCCACGGTGACGCGGACCCGGAATTTGGGGGCGTGCGAGGGGCCGGATTGGGCGATGATTTGATAATCGGGCAGGGTCGGCGCGCGGCTTAACGCGACTTCCTGCAAGGCGGTTTTGGCGTCTTTGGGCGGTTCGAACTGGGCCTGGGCTTCGATTCGGCTGGCGAAGCGGGCGCGAATGAAACGTTGGGCCGGGGCGAGCCCGCCATCGAGATAGAGCGCGCCGAGCAGGGCTTCGAGCGCATCGGCGAGGACCGAGGCGGTATGGCGCACCCCGCGCCTGGTTTCGCCGGGCGAGACATCGAGCAAATCGGCGAGGTTAAGTTCATCGGCGATGGAAGCGAGGGCGGTGCGCGAGACCAGGGCAGCCAGACGCGGGCCGAGGCGGCCTTCGCGCTCATCGGGGAAACGTTCGATCAGCCATTCGGCGATGACCAGGCCGAGCACGCGATCGCCGATGAATTCAAGCCGCTCATTCGAGGCAAACCCCCCTGCCCCGGCAGCCGAGCGATGGGTGAGCGCCTGGGTGAGATAATCCGGGTTGGCGAAATCATGCGCGAGCAAGGCGCTGGCGCGGCGGGCGCGCTCGGCGGGATGGCGGCTTTGGTTCATTTCACGATGGTGAGGAAGCGACCCCAGCGAATATCGGTGGGCCAGAACCAGAATTGCCAGAACGGATGGTTGAGACGGATCGAGAGCATGATGATCCGACCGCGGCCGACGACATTGGCGAGCGGGACATAGCCGACGGCATTGAGGAAGCGGGAATCTTCGCTGAAATCGCGGTTATCGCCCATCATGAACAGATGGCCGGGGGGGACGGTATAAAGCGGGGTGTTGTTGGCGAAGCCCTGATTGGTGGCCTTCAAAATGACGTGATTAACCCCATCCGGCAGATGTTCGATATATTTACGCACCTCAATGGGCACCGATTCGCCGGAATCGATCGGGGTTTCCAGATAATGGCCGTCGCGGGTGCGCGGGACTTCGGTGCCGTTAATATAGAGTTGGCCGTCGGTGACTTGCACCGTGTCGCCGGGCAGGCCGATCACGCGTTTGATGTAATCGACGCTGGGATCGCGCGGCAAGGCGAACACCACGACCTGGCCCATTTTCGGGACTGAGCCGAAGATGCGGCCTTTGAAGGCGGGTTCGCCGAACGGGAAGGACCAGCGCGAATAGCCGTAATTATATTTGGTCACCAGCACGAAATCGCCGGCGAGCAAAGTCGGGGTGAGGCTACCCGAGGGGATGAAAAACGGCTCGGCGATCAGCGAGCGCAGCCCGACCGCGATGATCACCACGTAGAGAATGGTAAGCAGGGTTTCGGCGACGACACCGCGACCGACCGGGGCGGCACTCGGATTGGTGGGTGCGGGGGATTTTTGGGTGCGCGGTTTTGGTGGGGTCATGGTGATCTGCTTTCGGATTCTCCCGCATCAAGCCCGCACGCGGGTTGCTGTCAAGAATTGGCGTCGTGTCCCGAACCTGAAATCGCTCGGATTTCAGGTTCAACGGTGGACACGAGAAAATATAATAAGGTTGGGTCGGGGTGGGGTGGTTGATCACAGTAAAGTAATTTTGCCTTGGTTGGTGGCGTTCTGGCGTCGTTTGGTGTTTTGAGGCAGAGACAGTCTATTGCTTGGCCGCCATGATGAGGATGACGATGATGAAAATTGCCGCCCGCTTTGCTTTCGGTTCCGTGATCACTGCCGCGCTGCTGGCCGGGGCGGCGCCTGGTTTTGGCTATGCGCATGCTGTGGTGCATCGCGCTGGTGCGCAGAAAACGGGTGCGAAACAGGCGGGTGCGCAAAAGGCGGGCAAGCTGGTGCCGGCTTTGCCGGTCGGGCCGCCGCCGGTAGCGCCTTTGGCGTTTGCCAACACGCCCGCCCCGCCGGAATTGGCGAATAGCCCGAGCTATATTTTGATCGATGATCAGACTGGTGCGGTGATTGCGGCGAAATCGCCCAATACGCCCTGGCCGCCGGCGAGCCTGACCAAGTTGATGACCGCGTATTTGACCTATCAGGCGATGGCGCATGGGACGATTAAGCTTGATCAGAAAGTGCCGGTGAGTGCGACCGCGTGGCATACGGGTGGGTCACGGATGTTTATTTCACCGAGCATGCATCCGACGATTGATCAGCTGTTACATGGGCTGATTATTGATTCCGGGAATGATGCGGCGGTGGCGCTCGCGCAGGGTGTGGCGGGGAATCGCTCGGCGTTTGTCGGGCTGATGAACCATGCGGCGGCGCAGCTGCATATGACCGGCACGCATTATACCAATGTCGATGGGCTGCCGAACCCGCAACTGCATACCACGGCGACCGATTTGGGGATTTTGTCACGGGCGATTATTGCCAAATATCCGCAGTTTTTGCAGATTTCCAAGGAAAAACACTTCACGTTCGATAAAATTCGCCAGCGCAGCTGGAATCCGGTGTTGTTTGCCGACAAGACCGTGGATGGGTTGAAAACCGGGCGCACCAAGGCGGCGGGGCGGTGCATCGATGCGACGGCGGTGCGCAATGGTCGGCGGTTGATTGCGGTGGTGCTTGGCGGCCCGAGCTTCAAAGCGAGCACTAAGGATATCGAGGCGTTACTTGATTATGGCTATCAGTTTTATGCCAATCAGACCGTGAGCCAGGCGGGCAAGGTGCTGATGACGGCGACGGCGCCGAAGCTTGATCCGGCGAGCGTGCCGGTGGGGGCGGGGCAGTCATTGGTGATGACCTTGCCGGTGGGCGCGCAATCGGTGTTGAAAACCGCCGTGGCGCTGAATGCGCCGTTGACCCAGGCGGTTGCCAAAGGGGCGGTTGTCGGCACGGTGACGATTAGTGCCAATGGTAAGGTGATTGCGACCGAGCCCGCCGTGGCGTTGGCGGGGGCGAAACGCGCTGGGTTTTTCACTTTGTTGATGCGGCGTGTTCATCATTTGTAAAGATTTGATGGGTATAGAAGGGGTCGGGCCAGAGGATTTGAGGGCGGCCAACCTCAGAGCTTAAGGCTCAAAACCCGGTATGGCCTGCTTGCCAATCGGGGCGGGGCGTCGCATAAGCGGGCCGACGGTTGGCATGGTGCCAACCACTCGGGTGCGACGCCGGTGGATTTGCTGGTGAGCGCGCCTGTTTTGTTATGCCCGTGGTGACATTCATCCGGGTGATAAACCGTTGATCCTGGAGTTACCCGCATGTCCGGCACGTCGCTCGACAAGATTCGCAACATTGGCATCACCGCGCATATCGACGCGGGCAAGACCACCACGACCGAGCGGATCCTGTATTATACAGGCGTGTCGCACCGGATTGGTGAGGTGCATGATGGTAACACCACCACCGATTACATGGATC
>JAJZEG010000116.1 GCA_021828605.1 Pseudomonadota bacterium
CATCTGGTTACCGGCCTGTGGCTGATGTACCTCACCTACGCGATCGTGCTCAATCTCGCGATCCATGCGCATCTGCCGCTCTAATCGATAACATCAACAACCAACCAATAACCGAGGGGCGCATCAGCCGATGCGTCCCTCACACAATCTTCGCCTCGAACGGCGGCAGATCATCCGCCGCATCGAACTCCAGCACCCATAAATCCGGATCGCGGCCAAGCTGCCGCTCGACATAGGCATCCGCACTTGCCTGATCGACCGGTGCCGGATGAACCCGCATCCAAGCCGCACCCCCCTGATCATCGCGCGTCTGGCTCAATATCGACAGCCCATTCCGGCTGCGCAACAGCACCAACACCCCGCCCGCATCGGCATCGCCCCGATGCAGCACCATCCCCGGCTTATTATCAGCGGTGCCCAGACGCAGCGCCATCTGCACCCAAATCCCCGCTTTGATCCGCGGCTCCATTTTTCGCTCCCGTCTTCGTTCTTGCGCAATTCTTGACATTTCCACGCTATCGCAAAACTTCCATGCAAGCTAATCTATCTCCGATTAAACGGATCAAACATTGGAGACCATCCATGGGCCTGTCGCGTCGCCTGATTGGCACCCTCGCCACCCTGATCAGCCTCGGCGCCAGCCATCCGGCACTGGCCGGCGCAAAACTGCAAAAAATAACCTTCGGCCTCGATTGGCGCGCCGAAGCCGAGTATGGCGGCTTTTATCAAGCCCAGGCCACCGGCATTTATCGGAAATACGGGCTCGATGTGTCGATCCGCCAAGGCGGCCCGCAGGTCAATAATGCCCAACTCCTGCTCGCCGGTCGGCTCGATTTCGACATCACCTCTAACGCGTTTCTGGCCTTTAATTTCGTCCAGCACCATATCCCCTTCGTCGCGGTTGCCGCCATTTTCCAAAAAGACCCCGATATTCTACTCGCCCATCGCAGCACCGGCGAGATCGATTTCGCCAGCCTGCGCGGTCGCCCGATTGCCATTTCCGCCGACACGCGCTCAAGCTGGTGGCTGTTTCTGAAACAAAAATATCATTACAGCGACAGCCAGATCCGCCCCTATGATTTTAGCCTTGCCCCCTTCTTCGTCGATAACAAACTCGCCGTGCAAGGGTATCTCACTTCCGAGCCGTTTCTGGTCAAACAAAAAACCGGCCATTTCCCGGTGGTGCTCAGCCTCGCCAATGCTGGCTTCGATGGCTATGCCGAATTGATCGCGACCTCCGATCATCTGGTCGCGCACAACCCGGATCTGGTGCGCCGCTTCATCGCCGCCTCAATCCAAGGCTGGCAATCCTATCTGAACGGCAATCCCGCACCCGCCTTCGCCGCCATTCGCAAAGCCAATCCCGATATGTCGATGGCGCTGCTGCGTTTTGGTTATCATACCCTGAAATCCAAAGGAATCGTCTTATCAGGTGACGCGCTGACCCAAGGCATCGGCGCGATGACACCCGCACGCTGGCAAGGGTTTTATCACCAGATGCAAGCTGCGGGTCTCTACAAAAAAGGCTTGGACTGGCGCGCCGCCTTCACCACCCAATTTGTCGATCACGGCAAATGATGAGATTTGCTCTGCAATGTTAGTGGCTCACGGCATCACCCGCCGCTTCGCCAACGGCATCGTGGCGCTCGATCATATCGATCTGACCATCGCCGAGGGCAGCTTTGTGGTGCTGCTCGGCCCGTCCGGCTGCGGCAAATCGACCTTGCTGCGCATCCTCGCCGGGCTCGATCACCCCGATCAAGGCCGCATCGCGTGGGATGGCGCCGCCAAACCCCGCCCCGGCGAAATCGGCTTCGTATTCCAGGACGCCACCTTGCTGCCCTGGGCGGATGCCACCGAAAACGTGTTTTTACCGCTGCGCATCGCGGGCCGCTCGCGCGCAGCAAGCCGTGCCGACATCCATGAACTTCTGGCCAAGCTCGGTCTGGCCGGGTTCGAACACACCAAACCGTCCGAATTATCCGGCGGCATGCGCATGCGCGTCGCCATTGCCCGCGCCATGATCGCCCGGCCGCGCTTGTTACTCATGGACGAACCCTTTGCCGCGCTTGACGAGTTCACCCGCCACCGCCTGCAAGAAGATGTGCGTCGCCTGTGCGTGGAGACCGGAACCACCGTGGTTTTTGTAACCCATTCAATCTATGAAGCCGCGTTCCTCGCCGCCCAGATCGTGATCATGACGCCCCACCCTGGCAAAATCGCAAAGATCCATCCGGGCCTCGCGCAAACCACCACCACCCGCCGCACCGACCCGGCCATGGCCGCGCTGATCAACACCCTCTCCGCCGATCTCGCCACGCTGATGCTGCCCTCATGAGCATCGAGCGCTGGGCACCGATCCTGTTCGGCCTGCTCGGCCTGATCATCTGGCAGGCGAGCGTCGTCACTTTGCATGTGCCCCCTTACATATTGCCCGGCCCGATCGCGATCATCGCCGCCTTCGCCGCCGATTGGCAATCATTGCTGATTTCGCTCATAGCAACCCTCAGCATCGCCGCCGCCGCCTTGCTCGCCGCCGCCTTGCTCGGCATGGTTCTGGCCCTTGGCATGGCGGCGAGCCGCTGGACCCGG
>JAJZEG010000131.1 GCA_021828605.1 Pseudomonadota bacterium
TTTGTGGTCTTCGCGGAAAATCCTGTATCATTGGGCGGCGCCGGGTTATTTGATGCTGTTTCCGTTGTTAGGCTATTGGGTGACGACTCTTGATCACAAACGCAGGGTACTCGTGCGGCGCGTTGCCGTTGGCTCGGCTGGGTTGCTCGTTTTCAGCGTGCTGTTTATTGGTGCGGAATTGAATTTCGGGATTATTCCTGGATTCAACGGATTGTTTCCGCTTGGTCATTCACCGGAGATCCAAGCGGTCGATTGGACCGGGTTGCGAGCCCAACTGCGTGCGCGCGGACTGTTGCGGCGCCATCATTTTGCCATCGCCGCGACGCGTTGGTTCAATGCCGGGAAAATCGGCTATGCGCTCGGTCCATCGGTCAAGGTGACGGTGTTTGACAGTGACGCGCATGAGTTTGGTTTTAGTGTGCCGCCGGGTTCGTTGATTGGTGATACGATTTTGATTGTGGGGACTGAGGGATCGAGCAAGGCGTTATTGAATTTATATCGGCCGTTATTCCACTCGATCACGGTCGGCAAGGCCTTGATCATTCGGCATCATGGCAGGATATTATTGCGGCTGCCGGTGCTGGAGGGGGTTGATTTGCGGCGCTGGCCGGATGCGAAGCGGTGAAGATCAGGGCCTGACCAGAATATAGCCGCGCTTTACTAACTGCATGATTCGCACCACGCCATAGGGGACTTTGCGGGCGATTGGGTTCAGCTTGGGGGTTTTGCCGGTCTGGCGGGTGATGGTGTTGATCGTGTTCATGCAGATATCGAACTGCACGCCCTGCGCCGCGAGACTATCGACGCCGATGCGATCCGGGCTGTTGGCGAACAGGAGCGAAACGCCGGGGCCGAACGCCACCACCACGATGGAAACCGTATCGGGATAGGCTTTGAGCACGGCGTTGGCATTATTCAGCACTTCCTGCTGTTTGGCGGGCGTGGCGTCGGAGAGTTGTAGCACCAGCCTATGGGTGACGAATGGGTTTTTGCTGGCATGCGCGATGAACGGGATGAAAGGGAGCGAAAGGCCAGTGATGAAAATTCTGCGGCGGAGCATCAGCTCTCATAGCCAGGATTATCGGTAATTCCAAGAAGTTTTACTTGGTTTGGTTTGTCCAGTTTGATTTGCTTCTGGTGCCGCAGATGGGTGGCCACCACCTCCCAGATCGGTTTGCCGGTTTGAGGCAGGCTGACCGATGCCCAGCTCACGGTTTTGTAGGATTTACCAGCCTCGACTGACTGGCCGTTATCGAGCACCATGTCGGAGATCCGGTGCCCGATCAATTTGGCCGGGGCGCAGGCGTAATTCATCCCGCCGACGCGGATCATGTCGCCGCCTTGCTGGTAATAGGGGTTCGGGTTGAACAGATTATCGCACACATCCTCCATCATCGCCTTGATCGCTGTGCCGGTCATGATCTGGGTATAGGCCATCGGATAGGTGATCGCGGTTTCGCTCAGCAAATCGCTCATGGTGAAAGGGGCGCCGGGTAGAAAAGAATTACCCCAGCGAAAACCTGGGGAGAACGCGATTTCAGCGTCCATTTCCGCACGCGACGCGTTCATGATCATTTGATCGACCGAGCCATAGAAATTATTGCGCCGATACAGGAGGGCGTCGGTCTGGGCTAGAGGTTCGGTGAGCATGGTCTGGTAAGGGGCGTCGGCGGCGGCGATGGCGGCGGCGACGATTGGGTCGGGTTTGATTAGATCGGTGTAGATTGGCAGTAATTGATAATGCGCGTCGCGCAGTCTGCCTTTGGCGAGGTCGAGATCGAGTACGGCGACGAATTTTCCGGCGGTGCCGGCATTGGTAACGATGGTGCGACCGCCGGGGTTATTCACGATTACCGGGCGCGGCACGGCATCATGGGTATGGCCGCCGAGAATGACATCGAGCCCGGTGACGCGCGAGGCCAATTTCAAATCGACCTCCATGCCATTATGCGATAACAGGAGCACCGCATCGACTTTATGGATTTCGCGAAGCTGGTTGATCATTTTCTGCAAATTGGATTCGCGAATCCCAAAGCGCCAGTCAGGGACGAAGCGGCGCGGATGGGCGATGGGCACATAGGGGAAGGCCTGGCCGATGATGCCGACGCGGTAACCGCCTAACGCGCGGATCATAGAGGGTTCGAACACCGATCCGGTCGAGCTGTCGAATGCGGGTTTGCCCATCATCCCTGCTTCGGCCGAGAGAAAGACATTTTGCGCCAGGAATTTTCCATGCAGCTTTTTGATGATCGCCTCGACACCGCTTTGTCCGTAGGTGAACTCCCAATGGCCGGTCATGGCATCAATGCCGAGCAGATTGCCAAGCGTGACCATGCTCAGCCCCTTGGTCAGATTAGCGACCCCGCTGCCCTGGCAGAGATCGCCGCCATCGAGCAGGAGTGATCTGCCGGGGCCCGCACTGGCGCGCAACTGATCGATCACGGTTTTCAAATGGGCGAAGCCGCCCATCGGGCCGTATTTTTGGGCAAGTTTGGCAAAATCGAGGAAAGTGAAAGCGTGTGCAGCGCGGCTGCCCGGCTGCATCTGGTAATGGCGCAGAAAAGCGTGCCCGACGAAATGCGGGGCA
>JAJZEG010000052.1 GCA_021828605.1 Pseudomonadota bacterium
CGTGGGCGAAGCCTTCGGCATCGGTGCCGCCATGGGATTTGACCACCACGCCATTCAGCCCGAGCAGCACCGCGCCGTTATAGCGCCGCGGATCGAGCCATTCGCGCAGGCGCCGGAGGCCGGGGCGGGCGAGCAGATAGGCCAGCCGGGCGGCGAGCGAGGCGCTGAACACCCGGCGGAGCAGATCACTCGCCAGTTTCAGCGCACCCTCGCCGGTTTTCAGGGCGATATTGCCGGTAAACCCATCGGTGACGATGACATCGACCGTGCCGGCCGCGATGTCGTGCCCTTCGACGAAGCCGTGAAATTGGCCGCTGAGCGGGCTGACGCGCAGGGCTTCGGCGGCGCGTTTGCGCATCTCGTCGCCCTTCATTTCCTCCGAGCCGACACTGAGCAGGCCGATGGTGGGCGCGGGCAGGCCGAGCACGGTGCGCGCGAAGGCTTCGCCCATGACCGCGAACTCGATCAGGTTGCGGGCATCGCAGGCCATGTTGGCGCCGAGATCGAGCATCACCACGTCGCCGCGCGCGGACGGGCCGATGGCGGCCATGGCCGGGCGATCAATGCCGTTCATGGTTTTCAGCACGATTTTGGTCAAAGCGAGCATCGCGCCGGTATTGCCTGCGGAAATGATCCCGGCGGCTTCGCCGCTGGCCACCGAATCGATGGCGCGGCGCATCGAGGCGTCACGCAGGCGCAAGGCGGCGGTGGGTTTGAGATCGTCGGCGATGCGCTCGCTGGTCGGGCGGATCACCGCCCTGCCCTGCAACCGCTTGGCGCGGCGCAGCGGCTCCGCCAAGGCGGCCTCGTCGCCGAAAATCAGGAATCGAGCCTTGGGATGGCGTTCGGCGGCGATGTTGAGCCCGTCAATCACGCAGTCAGGAGCGTAGTCGCCACCCATGGCGTCGACGGCCAGCAGGCAGGCGCTCAAATCCGGCGCGGAGCTGGAATCCGGCGCGGAGCGAGGGTCCTGCTTGGGACGGGTCGGGAGATTATCCGACACGGGAGACTCCAGGACCAGAGATGGCGGGGACGATCAGATGCGGACCGCGCCCTTGAGCGGCTTGCCAGCCTCGACGACTTCGCGGCTGTCATAATGGCCGCAATGGCCACAGACATGGTGCGGACGCTTCAGCTCGCCGCAATTACCGCATTCGGCATGGGCTTGCGGGGTGAGCGCCTGATGGCTGCGCCGCATGCCGCGACGGGAGGGAGAGGTTTTTCGCTTCGGAACAGCCATGATTGGTCTCGTTTGTTGTCAGAGTGAGAAGAAGTTCGAAGGGTGACGCGGCGCGGCACAGGGCCGAGCCGTGTAGAGGGGCGGAGGTAGCAGAGGCGGGGGGAATGGGCAAGATGTGGGGTGTCGCTCCGTGCTCCGATGATGCGCTACCGGGGCGGACCGCCGGGGCCGCCGGGGCCGCCGGGACCGCCTGGACCGCCAGGGCCAGCAGGACCACCGGGACCGCGTGGACCGCCGGGGCCATTTGGACCGCCTGGACCGGGACGCCCCCTGGGACGCAAACCGGGTCCGGCGCCGGGAGGGGCGAAATTAGGGCGCCAATGGGGGATGGGGCCGCCGGGACGCGGATGCGGGGCGTCAGGGTAAAAGCCGGGGCGCGGGAGGCGCAGACCTGGAAAATATTGGCCCGGCGGCGGCGGTGGTGGTGCGCCATAAGGCGGGGCTGGCGGCAGCGGCACGCCGGGCGGCGGTGGCGGCGGTGGGGCGTTGTAATAGCGGTAATAATAGGAGGGATAATAATACCACATGGTATATTGGTCGTAGAGCGGTCGGGAATAATAACGCTGGTAATAAGTTGGCGGTGCCCAGAAGCCGATATTATAGCCCGGTGAACCGAAACTGAAATTTAGGGAGACCGCTTGCGCGTGGGCGACTGGGGTGGTGACGGCCAGAGTCGCCACGCCCAAGGTGGCGATACCGAGGCTGGTCAGTAGGCTGAAAGCGGGAATGCCGAGGGTGCGCGCGAATGGTCGGTGCTTGGGTGACAGCGTCATGATCCGTCTCCTGTCATTGATCAGAGAGAAGTATGGTCGGTGATCATGGTTTCAATGTGACGGGGTGCTGGCCGCATACGACCAAGGGGGTTTTTGCGTTTCGCGCGCGGATCCGCAGAAATCGCTTGACCGCTCGGTGATTTTAGATGACATTAACCTCAGCGCGTCATTAACTTGTTTCGATAGATTATTCTGCGTTTATTTTTGATTCGATTTGGCAATGTCGGATGGATTAACGTTTGAAGCTGTATTCCGTGCTGAATCGGTGGATGCGCGCTGGGGTGCCTGGCTTGGCGTGATGCGGATTGTCGCGGCGATTGCGGATTGGGCGATGGCGTCGCGGATTATTGCTCCGCACCGGCCTGAGGCGATAGCGACGCGGGCGGATGCGATTTTCCTGTTGACACGCGCGAGAGCGAAATTATTGGATCGGGAGGCGTTTTGGCGTCTGGGGTCCGGTGGTGCCGAAGCCATGACGGCTCATCATGGCATAACTGAGAATAAGGATTTGGAACATGCGTGAATTAGTATCTGGCGAGATTGCGTTTGTGAGTGGGGGAGCAAACAACCATCTGAGCATAAGTAGTAATAACTTGGGCAATGGAACGAATTACGGTCTCGGAACTAATAATAACGGTATTGGCGCCAACATTCCAATTTCTAGTAATAATGCAGGCGGTGGCGGTGGACATATTAATCGAGGAGCGGCGGCGGCGTGCATAGTTGCTGGACCAGGTGCGCTATATGTCGCTGGCACGGTAGATATTGCGAGTGGTGGGACTGCAATTCCTTTGAGCGTAGCAGCACTTGCATTGAGCGGCGTCGTGGGAACAACTCTAGATTGCACTTCGGCTTTTAGACGTTAACTAGGACGATGCTGTGCAGACGGCAGACTTGACCGCATTTTTGGAATTTTTCTGGCCTGCCGCCTGTTTCACTGTAAATCCCTGTGCGAGTAAAAAATGTATAATCCAAAGACAGTAAACAAAAATAACAATAAAATTAGAATGTTGAGTTTCTTTATAATTATTTATTGGACTTCGGTTGTTATTCTCGAGCTTTTTCAAATACACTATGGAGATATTCCATTTATGATGTACACGCAGTTTATTGGGTTTATTGACATATATATAAATTGTTATTATAAACTTAGAGATAAACAAATTGATGATATAAGAGATGTTCGAATTATTTTATATATATTTGGACTTTTTGGAATTATTTTAGATTTAAGTATCTTCTCATAAACTGATTCAGGTAAATTATCATGGGATTTCTATTTCCCATTAATGTGAAAGTCCGGCCATCCCACTGGTTTATTGGAATCCTCGCTGAGATGAACGGTGTGTTCACGGGTTGGAGTGATGGGTCTTATGATTGGGCAGCTCAATATGATGATTTTTTGTATGTGCCTTCGGATCTGCCGTCGTTTGATGACGATGTTTTTAAGACAACGCTGAGCAAGTGCGTTTTGGAAGAGTTGTTGGAAATATTTTTGTGCCTGATCAGCGGCGAGAATAAGATTATTCAGGACTATTTGGCTGGTGTGAAATTTGCCTTTGTTATCGGCTATCCACGCAGTGGCGGTAGTTATCTGACCAAGGAGTTGTTTCGGTCCATCGGGATTGATCACGTGCGCGTTTCCGAAGCGCTGGCGCATGACGGGTTCCCCGATATCGTCGAAAACTGGTTCGGATCAAAGCCTGGGGAGCCTTATTTCTATTTGCAAGAATCGATGTTGCAGCTTGCCGAATTTCTGGTGCTGTCGAAAAATTATTTCAGTGAAAGACAGAGAGCTGAGCAAGGCAGACCAATCATCATTCCGAAAAAAATGCATAAACTTATCAACTGGGCGGGGAGTTTGAGATCGCTGCTTGGTGGTGATCTGGCGGATTATATCGTCACGATCCGTAACCCGTTGCCAACCGCCATCTCGATTTATGAAAAAAGCTTTGGCATGCCTGCGGACGGTAAATTTCCGGCTCTTGGACCGCGCAGCGCGATTGAAAAATGGATTCTCAATGATCTTACGTCGTTGGGCTTTAGCGCACATGCCAGTGCTGCTCTGGATTATTTCGAAGCAGTTCAGATCAGTTGGACGCGATTTCATACCAAACTGGCGGATTCCGGGTTGTTTGCCGGTGATGCCAACGATGTCACGGTGTTGCCATATGACCCTGTTGCCTACCAAGAATTTTTGCGCCGGCGTTATGCCGAAGCCGGAAATCCAAATGGGCCAGAACCGCTGCTTGTTCACGACAAATATCGGCGTTTTCCAGAATGGTCTGATCGTGCCGATGGGGCCATTGCCTCGATGAGATCGATTTGGCGTGATCTGGGCCTGCGTTTTCCGCATGTCACAAACTTTTGAAAATTGGGGGCTGTTATCTGGAGTTTTCCCCCTTCGGCGCCTTTTTGGCGCGGTTAGGCCACCATCGCGTCGCGCTTGAATGAGACGCGCACTTCTGCCGCAGAAATCGCTTGACCGCTCGGTGATTTTAGATGACATTAACCTCAGCGCGTCATTAATTTGTTTCGATAGATTATTTTCGATTGGATTTGGCAATGTCGGATGGATTGGCGTTTGAAGCTGTATTCCGTGCTGAATCGGTGGATGCGCGCTGGGGTGCGTGGCTTGGCGTGATGTGGATTGTCGCGGCGATTGCGGATTGGACGATCACGCGGATTATTGCTCCGCACCGGCCTGAGGCGATAGCGTCGCGGGCGGATGCGATTTTCCTGTTGACAGGCGCGACAACGAAATTGTTGGATCGGGAGGCGTTTTGGCGTCTGGGGTCCGGTGGTGCCGAAGCCATGACGGCTTTTCATGGCATATCAGAGAGTGAGGATTTGGAACATGCGTGAATTGGTATCTGGAGAGATTGAGTTCGTAAGTGGTGGGTTAGCCACAAAGGCTCAAACGGGCTCAAATTCCACAAATAGCGGTGGCGGTGGATCAAATGCGAGTGGTGGTAATTATAGATTTTGCGGAATTACTCAATCGACCTTTTTTCAAGATATGTTCGCCATTGTTGGAGGACTTGCCGGCGGCGCTGTCGCTGGACCAGGTGGAGCGATAGTTGGAGGGGGCATCGGTGGAATGGTCGGCCAATCCGTGAACTATTACTCCGAAGGTCTGCATGCCACGCCCAACTCATACGTGATCGCGCATTTGGGTCGAGCAGCCTAAAAAATAAAATCTGCTCTTGCTTTCTGTGTTAATGGAGCAAGAGCAGAATTTTAGACCTAAGGAAACAAGACAATGAGCTTATCAGGAAAAACTGCAAAGACTTGTGTGTTTAGCTTTATTGGTATGGTCCTGGCAGGTAAAATATTTGGAATTTTAGATTTAGATTTAAGCGCCGCAATATTTTTTGTCGTCGTCAGTGTCATTTTATACATAGCTGCACTCATAATTCAAAAGTTAAACTAATTAATAGAAGTAATAGCTAAAATGATACGAATCAGTACTTGACCTTGCCCCGTGGTTTTCATCCAGGAATGATTAGAGTCCGGCCCCTGGAAGGACGGACAGATGAAACGGTCACGATTTTCGGAAGAGCAGATCATTGGGGTGCTGAGGGAGGCGGAAGCTGGGGCGAGTGCTGCTGTGCTTGCCCGCAAGCATGGGGTTTCCGAGGCGACCCTCTACAACTGGAAAGCCACGTATGGCGGGCTGGAGGGTAATCCCCCCTGCGATTAACGGGCTTGATAAATAGAGTTATTTCGGCAGATCGCACAAGGCGATGACCGATGATTTTGCCGCGATTGGCCGCCGATCCTGACCGGGGCCAGGATCGGCGGCGGCGCAAAATTATTCCATGAACCAGCCGTGGCTGACTACCATCGACTGGCCGGTTAGGGCGTTGGTGGGGAAGCCTGCGAAATAGAGCACGGCGCTGGCGACGTCATCGACGGTGGTGAATTCGCCATCGACGGTGTCTTTGAGCATGACGTTGCGGATCACCTCATCCTCGGTGCGCACGAAGCCGGGGCAGACCACGTTGGCGCGCACGCCATGTTCGGCGCCCTCTTTGGCGAGCACTTTGCACAGGCCGATCAGGCCATGTTTGGCGGTGACGTATGGCGCTTTGAGTTTGCTCGCTTCTTTGGAATGGACCGAGCCGATATAGACCACCGCGCCGCTTTTTTGGGCGTACATATATTTCAGGCAGGCGCGGGTGGTGAGGAAGGCGCCGTCGAGATGGATGGCGAGGAGTTTTTTCCAGTCGGCGAATGGGAAATCGACTAGGGGCTTGACGATCTGGATCCCGGCATTGCTGACCAGCAGGTCGATTTTGCCGAATTTTTTGAAGGCGGCATCGACGCCGTCTTGGACTTGCTGTTCGTCAGCCACATCCATCGCGATGGCGAAGGCTTCGGGGCCGGATTTGCCAATCTCGGCGGCGGTGGCCTGGGCGGCATCAAGATTGAGGTCGGCGATCACGGCGTGGCCGCCTTCGCGGGCGAATTGTTCGGCGATGGCACGGCCAATGCCGCTGGCGGCACCGGTGATAATGCCAACTTTTCCGTCAAAACGAGCCATAGGTGTTTCCTTTCGGTGGTTTAAGAGAGTTCATCAAGCGCGCCGGGTTGGTCGGCGGCGGCGCGCCAAATATCAGGCGCCGGGTTGGTCGGCGGCGGCGCGCCAAATATCAGGCGCCGGGTTGGTCGGCGGCGGCGCGCCAAATATCAGGCGCCGGGTTGGTCGGCGGCGGCGCGCCAAACATAAAACTTTAACCCAAATAATCATGGACCACGTCGCCGAGGCCGAGCGTCAGATCGGCGATGATATGGGTGGCGGAGATGATTTCGCGCACTGGCAAATCGGCGACCGGGGCGAGCGCGTGCGGGTACAGGCCGAGCGCGCCGGGGCCGGTCCAGGCACCTTTCAGGTTGATATCGGCGAGGTAATAGCGGACCAGTTCGCAAATGCGCGGGCTGCCATCGACATGGGGGATGATTTTCAAAAGAAAGCTGGGTTCGGCGAGGGATTTCAGCACGGCGTCGTGATCAAGCGTGCGGTGCTTATAGCCCATGGTGCCGGTGGCGACGCGGATTTTGCCGTAATCGAGGGTGCCGACCAGCGTGTCGATTTCGACTTCGAGCACCGGGTTGGCGAGTTTTTTCGGGAAACCCCAGAGTTCGCGCCCGCCAGCGATGGGCGGGTGGTCGTTGAGGAACATTGAATGGACGTAGCCGCCTTTCTGGCCGTTCAGGCTGACCGGGATGACTTGGCCGGATTCGGTGTAATCGCCGAAGCCGGTGCTGTCGGGCATGCGGATGAATTCGTATTTGACCACGTCATCGGCGAGTTCGAGCGGGGCGGGGATGATTTTTTCGAGCGCCGCGCGATCAGTCCGGTAGGTGATGATCAGATATTCGCGGTTGACGAAGCGATAGGGGCCCATCGGAAAGCCGGGGCTGGTGAGCGGCATGGCGTAGGCGGATTGGCGCACCGTTTTGGCGTCCATGGGAATTCTCCTGTGCGGTTAAGCGGTGGGTTTGGCGATATCGAAGGTGCGCATCGCGCGCTCGGGGGCGTGGGGTTCGCGCCAGGGGGCGGCGTCGAGGGCGCGTTTTGCGTCCTGTTGGCCTTCTTCCCAGCGTTGTTCGGCGGTGAGCCGGTCGAACTGGAAGTCTTTTTGCGAGCCTTGGGGTTGATCCGGGCGGTAGATCAGATGGACCACGTCGATTTGCGCGGGGCAGGCGAAATCATGCAGGAAACTGGCGACCGGATCGGCGTGTAGGTCGGCGGGCAGGCGTTCGATGAAGGCGGCGACTTGGCGGCGCAGATTTTGGCGGCGCTGTTCCTGATCGGTCGCGGCGCGGGTGCGGCTGGAATAGCGGATATCCTTGTCGCGCTCGGCCACCTCATCGAGGGTGGTGGGCATTGGGCCGCGGGCGGGAAACAGATCGATTTGGAACACCAGACTGCTACGGCGCGGCTCGGTGCTCATCATATATTCGAGCGGGGTGTTGGAAACCAGACCGCCATCCCAATAGGCTTCGCCGTCGATTTCGATGGGTGGAAAGCCGGGCGGCAGGGCGCCGCTGGCCATGATATGGTCGGCGGTGATGGTGCGATCGGTATTGTCGAAATAGACCATATTGCCGGTGCGAACCTGCACCGCGCCGACGGCGAGGCGGGTATGGCGGCTGTTGATCCGGTCGAAATCGACCAATTCATCGAGGGTCGTGCGCAGCAGGCTGGTGTCATAAAAGCTGAGCGGGGTGGGCTGGGCCAGGAAATCGAGCGGCGGGCGCGGGCGGAAAAAGCCGGGCTGGCCGAACATCACCGCGTTCATCGCGCCCAGTTTTTGCTCGATTGTCGGCATGAAGGGGAGTTTGAGCGCGCCGAGATTGGCCGGGGCGGCGGTGATGCGCGACCAGAATTCGCGCAGCCGGTCCAGCCGGTGATGCGGTTCGTTGCCGGCGATCAGGCTGGCATTGATCGCGCCGATGGAGACGCCGATTACCCAATCCGGCTCGAAATCATGGGTGGCGAGCGCTTCGAAGGCGCCCGCCTGATAGGCGCCGAGGGCGCCGCCGCCTTGGAGCAGGAGCACGGTGCGCTGGGGGTCCATGTGCTGAGGGTCCATGTGCTGAGGGTTGGGCGTGGGTTGCGGTTTGGCGGCGGGTTTGAGTTTGGTGGGCATTAAATGGAACCTTTTGGTAATGATAACGGACGCGATGGCCATTATGTGAGGCGGGGTTCAGAATCGGTCAAGTTGCATTGCAGCAGAACACGGAGAGTTGCTTGGGTTACGGGTGAGGAGTTCGGCTTTAATATCTGATTTTAAATAAAATTTATTGAAATGACAGATTTGTGAAGCGGCGCGGTGGGTTAGAAATGGCTCCAGCCGAGGCGGGTGGGTAAAGCGGGTGCGGGGTTATCGAGGAGCGAAATGCCGGGGGTGCCTTCGGCGAAATGACCGATGCAGGTGAGCGGGATCGGGGCGCAGGCGGTGCGGAGTAATTCGGCGTGATCGGGGTGGGCTGCGACAATCAGTTCGTAATCATCGCCGCCGGTGAGACGCGGGATCAGCCAGTCGGGGCCGAGGCTGGCGGCTTGCGGCGAGGCGGGGACGCAGGCTGCGTGAATATGCGCGTGCAGCGCGGAGGACTGGCAGAGATGATTGAGATCCTGCAACAGCCCGTCCGAGACATCGATTGCGGCATGGATCCAGGGGTGAAGGGGTAGGAGCAGGCGTGGTTCGGGTAGCAGGCGTCGGGTGCGGAAAAAGCCGGTCGGGTCATTGAGGTCGCCGCGCGCGGCGGCGAGGCCGAGGGCGGCGTCGCCGATGGTGCCGGTGACGAAAATCGCATCGCCTGGTTTGGCGCCGTTGCGGCGCCAGGCGGTGCCCGGTTCGATGGTGCCGAGCATGGTGACGCTGCAGGCGAGCGGGCCCGGGGTTGAGGTGCTGTCCCCGCCGATCAGGGTGACCGTGTAGGTCGCCTGGTCGGCGGCGAGGCCATCCGCGAAGGATTGCAGCCAGCCATCGGGCAGATCGGGGCGGAGCGCGGTGGTGAGCAGATAATAGAGCGGCGTTGCGCCCATCGCCGCGAGATCGGAGAGGTTGCGGCGGAGTAGTTTGCGGGCGATCAGATCGGGCGGGTCATCGGGCAGGAAATGGATGGTTTCGATCATTTGATCGACGGTGATCACTTGCTCGCGCGCGGCATCGGGGCGCAGCACGGCGGCGTCGTCGGTGAGGCCGAGACCGGGTGGGGCGGCGAGCGGGGCGAATAAACGGGCGATGCGCTCGAATTCGCCGCTCATGCTGTCACGGCGTGGGGCTGGTTTGGAAATCGGCCGGGCGGAGGGTGTGGGCGATGCGGTCGAGCATGGCGTTGGCGAGTTGCACCGCGTCATCGGCGAAGAAACCATGGGCGATGTCGAGATATTCGTTGATCACCACGCGGGCGGGCGGGCCATCGCTCATCCGCAATTCGGCGGCGGCGGCGCGCAGCAAAGCGCGCAGCACCGGGTCGAGCCGGGGCATCGGCCAGGATTCGGGCAGGTTGGCGGCGATCAGCGGGTCGATCTGGTCCTGTTCGGTGGTGGCGCGGCGGACGATGTTGGCGAACAGAGAAGCGTTGGCGTCCGGGCTGAGGCCGTCATCGATGCGGGTGGCGATGGTGATCGCTTGGGTGCCCGCTGGCGGGTGCGGCGGTTTGGTCAGGCGGTGGCGGATGAATTGATCGATCACGGTTTCGGCGGAGTCGCTGCTTTGTTCGCTTTGATACAAGGCTTGTACGGCGGCGACGCGGGCCAGGGTGCGCGGGCGGGCGGTGACCATGGTTAGGCGGCTCCCAGTTCGCGGGCGATGGCGATTTGGCGCAGGCAGGCGATGGCGGCTTCAGCACCTTTATTGGGGCCGGTTTCCGCACTGCGCGCTTCGGCCTGGGTGAGGGTTTCGACGGTGAGCAAAGCGGTGCCCAGCGCGATGCCGTATTGCAGGCTGACCTGGATCAGGCCGGTCATCGCACTCGAACAGATATAGTCATAATGGTCGGTCTCGCCGCGCACCACGCAGCCGAGCGCGATATAGCCATCGAAACGCTGGGTGCCGCGCAACGCGATGCGCAACGCCTGGGGCAGCTCGAACGCGCCCGCGACATCGATCGCCTGATGGGTCGCCCCCGCTTGCGCAAGGAGCGAAACAGCGGATTGGGTCATGCCATCGACGATGGCGCGGTAATAGGGCGCGCGGATCAGCAGGATATGGGGTTTCGGGCCTGAGATTTGTGGGATTGCGCCGAGAATGGCGTCGGCGGTGCTCATCGGGTGGGTTCGGTGATGGCGCGTTGCTCGGTGATGTTGAGCCCATAGCCTTCGAGGCCGATCACCGGGCGTTGGTGGTTGGTGAGCAGGATCATGTCATGGACGCCGAGATCGGTGAGGATTTGCGCGCCGATGCCGTAATCGCGCAGCACCGGATCGGGCTTGGCGCCGCCGGTGATCTGGCGCAGGCGGAGTGAAATTGCGTCGGCGCGGGCTTCGCGGATCAGCACCACCACGCCGCGACCGGCCTCGGCGATCTGGGCCATCGCGCGGCGTAGATCGCGGACATGGGTGCCACCCAGAATATCATCGATGGTGCTGATTGCGTGCATGCGCACCAGAACCGGGCCCTCGGTGGTGAGGTCACCTTGGACCAAAGCCAGATGCTCGACCTGATCGATGTTGTTGGTGAAGCTGAGCAGGCGCCAGGACTGGCCGGTGCCATCGGTGACCGGGCCTTCGCCGGTGCGGCGGATCAGTTTTTCGGTGGTGCGGCGATGGGCGATCAGATCGGCGATGGTACCGAGTTTGAGGTTGTG
>JAJZEG010000088.1 GCA_021828605.1 Pseudomonadota bacterium
AAATTGCGCGCGGCACGGAACCCTTCGGCCCCCTCGACATGCACGGTATCGACCTCGCGGGTATAGACATCGCGAATCGTGCGCTTGATCAGCGAGGCCTCCTCGTAAATCAGGCTCGGCGCCACCGAATTCAGCGTGCGCTCGCGAATATCATCCCATAGGCGCAGCAGATACTCGCAATCGCGCTTGATTTCCGGCTTTGGCCGATTGGCGCCCGCGGTGCGCACGATCATCCCCATGCCATCCGGGATTTCCAGCTCGGCCATCACCTCTTTGAGCCGCTTGCGATCACTATGCGCGGTAATTTTGCGCGACACCCCGCCGCCATTCGGCGAATTGGGCATCAGCACCGAAAACCGCCCAGCCAGCGAGACATAGGTGGTCAGCGCCGCCCCTTTCGAGCCGCGCTCCTCCTTGATCACCTGGATCAGCAAAATCTGCCGCCGATGAATGACTTCCTGAATTTTATACTGGCGCATAATCCGCGAACGCCGACGCTCCCGCGCCTCCTCAGCGGCATCGCTCTCGCCGCCGACCTGCTCGGGGATCGGTTGGGCGTCGGACTCATCGAACGACTCGACCGTCGCGGTTTCATCCGAGGCCGCGCGCTCGGGCAGGTCGATATCGGTGAGAGACTGCACATCGGGGACCGATTGTGGCGGATTAACCTCATCAGCCGCACCTTGAGCGAGCAATTCTTGCTCAATCGCCGCCGGATCGACCTCAATCGCCGCATCTTCGGGCGAAAACACCATATCGCCGCTGATCTGATCAACCGCGATCGCGCTGGCGAGCGGCTGTGCTGCTATATTGTCGTGGTCTGCTGGCGGTTCCTGGTCGGCAAGCTCGGCGGCTTCTTCGGCCGCCTCGCGGCGCCGTGCTTCCTCGGCCTCGATTTCGATCAGGCGCTGCCGGTCAGCCACCGGGATTTGGTAATAATCGGGGTGGATTTCGGCGAAGGCCAGAAACCCGTGGCGGTTCCCACCATACTCAACGAACGCGGCTTGCAGGCTCGGCTCGACCCGAACCACCTTGGCGAGATAGATATTGCCTTTTATCTGTTGCTTATCTTCAGTCTCGATATCGAAATCGTCGAGCCGGTTACCATCCAGCACCGCCACACGGGTCTCTTCCGCATGGCTGGCATCGATCAACATCATTCTGGGCATCGTCAAAAACTCTCCTGCGCGCGTGCAGCGGCCCCCAAAGGGTGCCGACTAATCCGCGCGGATCATGGGTTGAATGAAGCATCATGTTAAAGAACCGGGCGCCTCTGGCCACCAACGCCGAAATATCCGGCGCGTCGGAGCAAAACTCTGACAAAAAATGGGGTGACCAAAAGTGCTGACATCGATCCTTATCTCGTGGGCGCGCACGCCATTCCGGCGCCGAACCCGTGCAAAACGCCCAACGGCCCGTCCGGTTCGCGGCCAAGCCAGGGGAGACGGCCTGATTGGGCACAAATTGCCCTGATCGCCGCCTAATCTGTGATGACGCAATTTCCGCGCCGATGCAAGCGCGCTGCCCGCACGCGGGGGAAACCGGCTCAGCGAACGCGCCGCCCTTCATACCGACCGAAATCCAAATAATGCGTCACCGGATCCGCCTGTGCGGCGGCTACGTCCGGGTTGGCGGCGAGATAGGCCGCCGGGTCGAAGCCGGGCAGTAAATTGCGCTCCGGCCGGGTGGCCTCGATCACGCGATCCGGCACCTCGTACCCGCCATATCGGTTTTTGACCCGTTCGCCGGTCCCGATATCGACCAGATCGCGCAGCAACATCGATCCCATTACTGGATCGGAGTACATCGGCGTGTAATAAGCGCAATTATCGAAGAAATAATGCGTGACCTGCGACCAGCGGGTGCGCGCCCGATCCTGGTGATGATCGCCACCGTGCAAAAGATTAGCCGCTCAGATCAGGGCGGTGCCGCGCTTGACCACCAGACGCTCCATCGGCACCTGATGGTGTTCGACCAAAGCGCACCACGCGTCATGATACACATTCTGCCCGGTTTGCGGGAATGCCGCCGCGACGTGCCCGACATGTTCATTGGTGAAAATCGGCCAACGATGTGAGCCGGGATAATAGATCAGTGGCCCCTGGCTCAGATCGATATCTTCGAGCGCCAGCCATACGCCGCACATGAACCGTTCGGGGATTGAGGAGAAATGCACCGAATCGGTGTGGAAATGCTGCTGCGACCCCACCGCGAAATTCAAGGTTTGGAACGGAAAGGCGCGTCGGCCATAAATGGTTGATAAAATATGCAATATCCGCTGATTGGCCGCAATCTCGCGCACCAGCGGGTTGAACTGCCAGGCATCCTGGATCCGCAAATCCTGCCGCGCACCGCTCTGCCACCCCGACCAGTCATAATGCGGCGTCAATTCGCCAATCAACCGCGCGGCGGTCTCATCGAAACGCGGCTCCGGGAAGGTGAGGACGGCATAACCGTTACTGTGCAAATCCTGCGCCACCCGCCTGGTCTCAGCGTCCGGCTCCGCCTGATCCAGCAATCGCTCGAAAAACGGCGATTCCACCAGCGGCACGCCGGGTAATGGATTTTTGAATGAATTCTGC
>JAJZEG010000054.1 GCA_021828605.1 Pseudomonadota bacterium
ATCGCGCTGCCCGGATCGCGGCGCATCCGGGTGAGTTTGCGCGCCTTGATCAGCCCGCCATCCTTGCCGCAAATCCCTACCGCGAGTGCGCCCGCTTTGTTGATCAGCCCGGCGACCATTTTATTGACCGTGCCCGCCAGCACCATTTCCACCACCTCGACCATGCCGGCATCGGTGACCCGCAGCCCATCGACGAAGGTGGACTGGATCGCCAGCCGATGGAGCATCGCGTTGATTTGCGGCCCGCCGCCATGCACCACCACCGGGTTGATGCCGACCTGTTTGAGCAAGGCGATATCACGGCCAAACCCCTCGGCCAGCGTTTCCTCGCCCATCGCGTGGCCGCCATATTTGACCACGATGGTCGCACCGGCATAGCGGCGCAAATAGGGCAGCGCATGGGCGACGATGCGGGCTTGTTCAGCCGCGTCGGCATGGCGATTGGTCATGGGGCCCTCATCTGATCAGATCGTTGCTCTATGTAATCGCGCTCGCTCAGGGTCAAGCGGTCTATGTTGTCGCGCTCGCCCAGGGTCAAGCCGCGAGGCTGGCGAGAACCGCGCGCAATTCGTCCATCCCCACGCCGGTTTCGCTGGATGTCACGATAATATCATGCAAGGCCGCCGGATGTTTGCGGGCAATCGCCTGCACCTCGGCCAGTTTACGGGCCAAGGGCTCGGGTTTCAATTTATCGGATTTGGTGAGGATAAGCTGGAACGCCATCGCCGCCTTATCGAGCAAATCCATTACCGCGTGATCGGCGGGTTTGTCCTCGACCCTGGCATCCAGCAGCAAAAACACCCGGCGCAAATTGGGCCGCCCGCGCACATAATCAAACATCAAGCCTTGCCAATCGCGCTTGATCGAGCGCGGGGCTTCGGCATAGCCGTAGCCGGGCATATCGACGAGCACCAAATTACGACTACCGACCGCGAAAAAATTGAGTTGGCGGGTGCGCCCTGGGGTGACGCTGACCCTTGCCAGAGACCGCATGTTCGTGATCGCGTTGATCAGGCTGGATTTGCCGACATTGGAGCGACCGGCCAGCGCGATTTCAGCGCCTTCCGGCGGCGGTAGGCTGGCACGGGTTTGGGCGGCGTGAAAAAACTGCGCGCCCTGGGCGAACAGCACCCTGCCCGCCTCGATGGCCGGATCGGTATCGGCTGGGTTTTCGCCTGGGCTTTCGGGGGGACGTTGATCCATCAATAATCAGCTTTTCGGGGCGAGTTTTTCGGCTGCGGTCGAAACCCGCAAGCGGTGCGCATGATGCAGCTTCATAATGATCCATTGCTGGACCATCGTGAGGAAATTATTGGTGGTGTAGTAAAGCACCAAACCGGCCGGGAAGCTGGCCAGCATGACGGTATAAATCACCGGCATGAATTTCATGATCCGCGCCTGGGCCGGGTCGGCGGGGGGTGGGTTCAGGCGCTGCGAGCCGAATTGCGCCAGACCCATCAGGATCGGCAGCACGCCGACATGCAGCAAGGGCAGCAAAGCGGTCGGGTGGAACGGCAGCAGGCCGAACAGGTTGAAAACATTGGTCGGGTCGCGCGCGGATAAATCATGGATCCACAGGAAAAACGGCGCGTGACGCATCTCGATGGTGATGAAAATCACCTTATAGAGCGCGAAAAAGATCGGGATTTGCAGGAGCATCGGCACGCAGCCCGCCGCCGGATTGACGCCTTCGAGCTTATAGAGCGCCATGATCTCTTTTTGCTGGCGACCGAGATCGTCCTTGATCCGCTCGCGCACGGCGGCGACTTTGGGGGCGACGTCGCGCATTTTCGCCATTGATAGGAACGAGGTGCGCACCAGCGGGAACAGTAATAATTTCAGGCCGATGGTGAAGACCACGATGCCGATGCCGAAATTGCCGAAAATCCGGCCCAGCGTGTTCAGCGCCAGGAACATCGGCTTGGTGAGCAAATAAAGAATGCCGAAATCGATCGCCTTGTCGAAACTCGGGATGTGATATTGCGCGCCATAGGCGTTCAGCGTGCTGAGCACTTTCGCGCCGGTGAATACGTGCAATTTCATGCTCGCGGTGCCGCCGGGTGCGACGTTGAACGGGGTGGTGCGCACCATATCGACCTGATAGGCGCCGTCATCGGCCTTGCGCCCGGCCACTTGGCGGTAGCGATAGGCGGTGGTGACGGTCTCGTGCGGGGTCGGCACCAAAGCGGTTAGCCAATATTTGCCGGTAATGCCCGCCCAGCCGCCGGGGGCGGTGGTGCTGAACGCTGCGCCATCGGGCTTATGCTTGGCGTTCGAGCGGGTATTGACATAGTTCAACGGGTGCAGCGTGCCTTTGAACACGCCGACCGGGCCCTTATGCATAATCAGGCTGCCGGGAATTTTGGGCAGGTAATCGCGTCTGATCCGCGACCAGGGATAGGCGGTGATCGGCGCGGAGGAGGCGTTGCTGATCACCTGATGGACCGTGAACATATAACGCTGATCAATGCCGAGAATGATTTTGAAGGTGATTTTTTGCGCATCGGTCCAATGCAGGGTGATCGGATGGCCGGGGGTCAGCGCGCCGGATGAGGCGGTCCAGATGGTATTGG
>JAJZEG010000124.1 GCA_021828605.1 Pseudomonadota bacterium
TGACAGGGGCTTAGCGCGTTCGCCTGCGATATCCAAGCAGGACATCGCAGGCGCTGTCGGATCAGGAGGAGAGTTTGGATTTTTTCAACAGCAAAACCTTATGGCTGTTTTGCAGCGCCTCAATCGCGAGCCGGTGCAAATAAGGGTAATCAGCCGGGTTGACCACGAAGGATTTCAAAGCGAGCGATTTTTGCACGGTCAGCACATGGTTTTTAATGCTATAGGTGACGGCATAATCGCCAATCGGCGTGGTGACTTTCCGGTTTTTCGGCATGAAATCGGGGCTCATGCTGATCGGCAGGTGCAGATGCAAGGTGTAATGGATACGTTGCGGTTGGGTAATGGTTGGCACGGCGCGTTTGGATTGGTCGATAAAGGGCGCCAAGGCGCCGGCGATTAAATGATCCGAGGGGATCAGCATCGCCCCTTCATGACCGCCATCGAGCACGCCGAATTTCTTGAAATCATAGGTCACCGCAATCGGCTTGGACAGATCGCTGCGGTTGGCGATGCGTAAATTACTGATCGCGCCGAAATTACCCTGCTGGTAAAAACTGCTTTCGGCGGCATTGATCAGGCGGCGACCGGTTTTATCGCCGAGCACCGCGCGTTTTTCGGCGGCGCGCCAGCCTTGGGCGATTTGCTGCGAACTGCCGGATAATTCGCCGGAGCGGGCGAGGCGCATCGTATCGGTGATGCCATATTGCACGGTTTTCAAATCGGGGCCGGGGGTGGTTGTTAGTTTGGCATCAGCGCCGGTCAGCAATACCGGGCGACCGCCATCGGCGATCGGGATCGATGTGGCGGCAGCGTGCCGATAGCGCGGGTCGAGATAAAGATGAAAAGCGGGGACATAGACGATGAAATGGTTGAAGGCGAACGGATCGACGCCCGGATAGGGGACGAAGCGCGCATTTTGTGAAATCAACGCAGGCGTGGCTTTGATATTTTCGGCACTGAGCAACGTGACGAGCAAGGCGGCGCTGGCATTGCTGTCGCCCAGTTTTTTTGCGAGCGTCTCAGACGCGGCGGGCGGGGTGAAGCCAGCACTTTGATAATTGACCGAGATGGTTTGGATATGATGCTGCATCCAATGATAGATGTTAGCGACCGCCGCTTCGCCCGATGCGCCTTTGCTGGCGGTGTGGGCCGTGTCTTTGATCGATTGGGTGAGGGTCAAAGCGGGTTCTGCGGCTTTGGTGTAAGCGCGGGCTAGGGTTTTCCAATGGGTGCTGGTGGTGACCACCGCCATCGGCGCATATTGGGTGATCGCCGCCGAGCCGAGCGGTGGAAAAATCGCGCCGTGATAGGAGCCGGTGATGGTAACGCTATGGGCTGATCGATGCACCTGCCAGGGACCACGGGTTTTGGCGTAAACGTGCAAATTTGCCGGAACATTCAGGGTCAGTGAGGCTTGGTCGATCGGCACCGAGGGGCTGAGCACTAACGCGCTGGCATAAATTCCGGGCAAATAAGGATGCGCGAAAGTGAGTTGATATTTGATATGCAGCACATCGCCCGGATGCACCGCCGGAAACACCAGGCTCTGGATTTTGCCATCGCTCAAAAACGGTGCGGTGAGCGCGCTATGGGCCGATTGGTCGAATATCGCCGAGGGCGCCACGTCGAGTTTTTTGCCGGATTTGGTCTGGGTATAGGCATAGAGCACCTTGGCGGTGGCAAAATTAGCCGGATAGGCCACGGCGATTTGCGAACTCGCTTGCACCCCGGCAATCGTCAGCGGCTCGACGATGCGGGTGACGGTTTTGGTGTAGCTGCCGTTGGAATTGACGGTGATCACCGTCGCGTCGCGCAGGATTTTGTAATTGACCACCGGTGCGGCAGTCGGTTTGTTAGCGGCGAAGCCCAGGCCGGATGCGGCGATGAGCACGGCGCCGGCGAGCGCGCCGAGGCGGGGCAGGGATTGGGTCATGGTCAGCTCCGCGGCTTCGAGGCGGGGGTGCGGGTCAGCACAAAGGGCGTGCGCTGGGATTTCAGATCAGCCAGCAAAAGCTGATGCAAAGCGGGATAGGTTTTTTGACCATAGACGATTTTATTGAGTTTCAGCGTGTAGTTGGTGACGATGCTGCTGGCGGTGGTGGTGACGTGGTAGCTGAAACTGCCCGCCGGATTGGTGAGGGCGACGTCATGCGGCACGTAGCGCGGCGCATAACCCGATGGAATATCCAGCGTGGTTTGCCAATCGACCTGACCGAGATAGGTCACCACCGGATGGCGCCGATGGCTCGCGCCCGCAGCGGCGGCGAGGGCGTTGATCGGGTTAGGCGTGCCCGACAAAGAGGGCACTAAATACGGGCCGGGTGGCATCGGGAAGCTGATATTTTTGCCCGGCGCGGTGAAATGCGGGTTCGACCAATGAGCGCCGACCACGAAGGGTTGATCGAGCACGGTGGGCACACCCGGAGAGAAAGTTCCGCTGCCGCCGCCGCTGGGGGTGAGCAGCAAATTCATCACATGGCCATAGGCGCCCGGTGGGACGGAGGCGAAAATCTCGCGATACATCCAGGCCCACCAGCCATGGGTGGTCATTTGCGCTTGACCGGTGATGCC
>JAJZEG010000129.1 GCA_021828605.1 Pseudomonadota bacterium
GTTTCGAGTTATTCGGGGGGTGCGGCAGTGAAATTGCCGGGATCGGACCGCCAGCGAGTGGTTTGGGTCCAAGCGCGATCAGGGCGAAAGGGGCGACTCGGTGCAGGCCGAGTGCGTGGCCGATGATTCGGGCATCGAGCGTATAGAAAATCCGCTTTTGCAGGTTGTTTTTGGCACGAAACATCCCGAGCAGTTGCTGGGTTTGCACGTAACCCGAGACTTCGGTGGGGCCGGTGGGTAACGGCACGTCATGCGGGGTGCGACCGGCAACCCAGCCGAGATCAACCATCACCACCGCGCCGTCAGCGCGCTGGAACGGCATGATCAACTGCCCCCCTTGCACCGGGCCTTGCGGGAAGTTTCTGATCTGATCGCCATAGAGAGCCGGATGGCCGAACAGCCAGTGACCGGTGACCGCGACTTTCTGGTAGGGGCTCGGATGCGCGGGCAGCGGAATTGGCGGCATGAGCTGGGCGCGGGTGATTTGCGCCTGGATCGCGGATTTATGGTGGTAGCGATGGATTTGCCAGATGCCGAGTGCGATGAACCCAGCGCAGGCGAGCGTGCTGATCACGCCCATGCCGAGCAACCGCCGCCATCGCGCGGGCGGCGCGACGGCGTTGGTCATGGGCTCGAGCAATATTGCTGCATGTTTGATCGCGAAGCGATCACACAGCAATGAAATTGCTCGAAAAACACAGCTAGAGTTTGATCGACTTTAATCGATCAGACTCTAGGCCGCAGTGATGGCGCTGCGTCCGAAATAATAGATGCAGACGAACAGGAACAGCCAGACCACATCGACGAAATGCCAATACCAGGCGGCGGCCTCGAAGCCGAAATGGCGTTTGGGCGAAAACTGGCCTTTGATCGCGCGGAACAGATTGACAATCAGGAAACTGGTACCGACGATCACATGGAAACCATGAAAGCCGGTGGCGATGAAAAACACCGAGGGGAAGATCCCGCCATGGTAAAAATTGAACGGCGAATGGGTATATTCGTAAGCCTGGCCGCAGAGGAATGACAGACCCAGGACCACGGTGCAGGCGAGACCCTGGATCATGCCGCGACGATCATTCTCGATCAGCGCGTGATGCGACCAGGTGATGGTGGTGCCGGAGAGCAACAGGACCATGGTGTTGAACAAAGGCACGGCGAACGGGTCGATGGTGGTGACGTGCTGGGGCGGCCAGACCGGGGCGAAGGCGTAGCCCATATGGCTGGGGAAGAAAAAGAAGTTGAAATAGGCCCAGAAGAACGAAACAAAAAACATCACTTCCGAGGAAATGAACAAGGCCATGCCGTAGCGCAGGCCGATTTGGGTGATTAATTTATGCAGGCCGGGGGTGCGTGATTCATGGACCACGTCGCGCCACCAGACGAACATGGTCGAAACCGCGCCGAGAAAGCCCGCGATCAGAAACCAGTAATTCTGGTAATGGGCGACGAAAATAATCCCCGTGGCGATCAGGATCGCGGAAATCGCACCGCAGAGCGGCCAGATGCTGGGTTCGACCAAGTGATACGGGTGTGGCACATGCCCAACCACCTGATCGTCCGCCGTGTGTAGATCGCCACTCATATCTCGTCTCCCAGTATCTCGAATCCCGCGCGCAGCGGTTACCACATATGGCCGGTATAGTAGAGTTTCGCGACCGCAATCGCGTAGATCAACAGGCAGAGTCCGACCAGAAACGCGAGCAGCGCCTTGTTGCGGCTGCTCCGCCGCCGCGCAAACTCGGCCTGCATTTCCGGGGTCCAGTCTTTGCTGGTTTCAAGCGGTGTGACGACAGGCTCGGGGGTCATATCAACGGATCCAATGATCGATCACCAGTGCGCCGAGCAGAGCGAACAAATAGATCAGGGAATATTTGAACGCGGCTTTGGCCGCTTTGTCACGGGCCAGACTGACGCCGAATTGGTCCTGCGGTTCGCGCAGCACGGCGATCGCGTGATAGAGAAAAGCCGAGCTGAGACCGAGGGCGGCGATCAGATAGATCGGGCCAGCCAGACCGAGAGACCAAGGCAGGACCGATATCGGTAACAGCAAAGCCGTATAGACCAGGATTTCCCAACGGGTGCGCCGTGCCCCTTTGGCGACCGGCATCATCGGCACGCCTGCGCGCTCGTAATCCTCGGAGGCGAACAGAGCGAGCGACCAGAAATGCGGCGGGGTCCAGAAGAAAATCAACGCGAACATGAGAATCGGCAAAGTCGAGATCGAGCCGGTCGCCGCCGCCCAGCCAATGATCGGCGGAAATGCCCCGGCGGCGCCGCCGATGACGATGTTTTGCGGGGTCCGGCGTTTGAGCCAGATGGTGTAGATGAACACATAGAACAGGATCGAGAGAGCGAGCGCCGCCGCCGCGAGCGCATTGCTCGCGAACCAGATCAAGCCGACGCTGAGGAGAGAAAGGGTGATGCCGAAGGTCAGCGCGCCTTGCGGGCTGATCCGCCCGGCGGGAATCGGGCGTTGCGCGGTGCGGCGCATAATCGCGTCGATATCGCGATCATACCACATATTGATCGCCCCGGACGCGCCTGAGCCCGCAGCGATGCTGATGAT
>JAJZEG010000003.1:0-38321 GCA_021828605.1 Pseudomonadota bacterium
ATGCGATCATTCCCGGCGCGGTCGTCGCGGTGATCCTTTGGATGGTGGTTTCTTATTTATTCGCCCTTTATGTCGGTCGTTTCGCCGCTTACAGCCAAACCTATGGCCCGCTGGCCACCATCATTGGCTTGATGATGTGGTTTTATCTGACCGCCTATGCGCTGCTGTTTGGCGCGCAGCTCAACGCGGCGGTCGAACATGCGCGGCTCGACCCGCATGCGTCACCCGGCACGCCTCATGACAGCCCCGCACCGCTCGGATAGTCTGCCCCCATGTTGCATGATCCCACCATCACCGAACTGACCCGCTTGTTCGGCGACCGGTTCAGCCAAAATCCGGCCCACCGCGCGACCCACGCCCATGGCGAAGCCAACCCAACCTCGCGTGAGCCCGATGCCGTGGTGTTCGCCCACACCACCCAAGAGGTCTCGGCATTGCTCGCGCACTGCCATGAGAGGTTGATCCCGGTGACCGCCTTTGGTGCTGGAACCTCGCTCGAAGGCCATGTCACCCCGGTGCAAGGCGGGATCAGTCTGGATTTAAGCCAAATGAACCGGATTCTGGCGGTCAATGCGCCGGATCTCGATGCGCGGGTCGAGGCCGGGGTCACTCGTCGGCAACTCAATGCCGATTTGCGCGATCAGGGTCTGTTTTTCCCGGTCGATCCGGGCGCTGATTGCACGCTCGGCGGCATGTGCGCCACCCGCGCGTCGGGCACCAATGCCGTGCGCTATGGCACCATGCGCGAGGCGGTGCTGGGTCTGCGCGCGGTGCTCGCCGATGGCACCATTATCGATACCGGCGGGCGGGTGCGCAAATCCGCCACCGGCTATGATTTAACCCGGCTGCTGATCGGCTCGGAAGGCACGCTCGGCATTATCACCGAAATCCAGCTTCGCCTGTTCGGCCTGCCCGAAGCCACGGCGGCGGCGATTTGCCAATTTTCCACGGTGGGCGGCGCGGTATCCAGCGTGATTGAGATTATCCAGTCGGGGATTCCGGTCGCGCGAATCGAGTTTGTCGATGCCGCCCAAATGGCCGCCTCTATCGCCTTTTCCAAACTGACCGGCCTCAAGGCGCAGCCCACCTTGCTGTTTGAGTTTCATGGCAGCGCCGCCAGCGTCGCGGAGCAAGCGTCGCAGGCCGAGGCGATCACCGCTGGCTTTGGCGGCGCCGCCTTCGCGGTGGCCACCGCCGCCGAGGACCGCAACCGGCTCTGGCAGGCCCGGCATGACGCCTTCTGGGCCGCCCGCGCCTCACGACCGGGCTATGCGGTGTTCACCACCGATACCATTGTGCCGATCTCGCGCCTCGCCGACGCCATCACCCAAGCCGATGCGGCGTGGCCCGCTCCGGGCTTTATGCCTGCGTGGTCGGCCATGTTGGCGATGGCAATTTCCATGTGATGATCCTGTTCCCCGACACGCCCGAAGCCGCCGCGCGGGCCTGGGCGTTGGACCGCGAAATCGTCGCCCAGGCGCTTGAGCTTGGCGGTGCGGCGAGTGGCGAGCATGGCGTTGGGTTGGGCAAGCGGGAATTTTTGCTGCGCGAACACGGTGCTGCGGCCTTGGCGATGATGCGCACCATCAAATCAGCGCTCGATCCGCGCGGCATTCTCAATCCGGGCAAAATCCTGCTTGATCCGGCACCTGCCGATCACCCGCGTTGGCAATCGACCGAGCAAGCCCCATAATCCCCGTATGGCGATCCTGAAACTCACCAAACTCGGTCATCCGGTGCTGGCACAGCCCGCCTCCGCAATCGCCGACCCCAGCGCGCCAGAAATCCAACGGCTGATCGCCGACATGATCGACACGCTCGATGAGTCCGGCGGTGTCGGCCTCGCCGCGCCGCAGGTGGATCAGTCGGTTCGCCTGTTCATTTACCGGGTGCCCGAACACCGCGCGACCCATGCGCCCGACGATCATCCGCAGCCGCTGCATGTGGTGATTAATCCCGAAATCATCGAAAGCTCCGCCCAAATGGCCGATGCCTGGGAAGGCTGCCTGTCGATCCCCGGCCTCACCGGCAAGGTGCGGCGGCCCGCTCATATCGTGCTGCGCGGCCTGGATGCGAATGGTGCCGAGTTCACCCGTGCCGCCTCCGGCTTTCACGCGCGGGTGATCCAGCATGAGGCCGATCATCTGGACGGCGTCGTCTATCTCGCCCGCTTGGCCGATCCGCGCGCGATTGGCTTTAGTGAGGAAATCACCCTGCACCGTCCCGCGATTGAGGAGCTGCTATGATCCCGCCCGATCCAGTTTCCGCGCCCGATTCCGACCATGATTCCGAATTTGATCGGGCAACCATTCTCATCGCCATGCTCGATCATGTCGCCTTCGATGGCTGGACCCCGCGCGCGGTGCGCCGTGCCTTGGCCGATCTCGGTCGCGATCCCGCTGACGCACCCCTGCTGTTCCCCGGCGGTGCGGGGGAAATGATCGAACTCTGGTCAAAACTCACCGACCAACACATGCTTACCGAAGCCATCGCCGCCGATCTCGCGGCCTATCGGGTGCCGGGTCGGGTGCGCGCGATTATCACCATCCGCCTTGATCTCGCCCGTCCCCACAAGGATGCGCTGCGCCGCGCTTTGGCCCTGCTGGCCTTGCCCCAAAATGCCCGCCTGGCTGCCAAAATAACCGCGCGCACCATCGATCAAATCTGGCACGCTGCCGGGGATCGCTCCGCTGATTTCTCCTGGTACACCAAGCGCGCTTTGCTCGCGGGGGTCTATTCCAGCACCGTTTTATTCTGGCTGCGCGATGTTTCGGCGGATGATCAAGACACCATCGCCTTTCTGGATCGTCGCCTTAATAACGTCGCGCAAATCGGCAAATTGCGAAAGCGTATCGAAAAATTTGCGCCGCGTCTGCCGCGACGCTTTACCGACCCGAGCCCATCGCCGCACGCATAAACGCGCGCTTGAGACGCGGCATTCGGTTCACGGCTGCCAGCCCCACATCGCGGGCCAATCGCAGGGGCGGAAAATCGCTGGAAAATAACCGATCCAGCCCGTCGGTTGCCGCCAGCATCAGCAAATTATCGGGACGGCGCGCGCGCTGATATGAGGCCAACAGATCAGGCGCGCCCGGATCGTCGCTGCCCTCAATCAACGCGGCGAGCGCCATGGCATCGCGTAGGCCCAAATTCAAACCTTGCCCGGCAATCGGGTGAATGCCGTGGGCCGCGTCGCCCACCAAAGCCAGCCGTGGCGCGGTATAATGATGGGCATGCAGCGCGCCGAGCCGGTAGGTCCAGCGTTTGCCGATCAGGCGCACCGCGCCCAAATGCGACCCTAACCGCCGGGCGACCTCTGCGGTGAAACGCTGATCATCCATCGCCGCCAACCGGTCGGCAACCGCATGCGCCTCGGTGAACACAATGGCCGATAAGAACGGCGCCCCCTCAATGCCGGTCATTGGTAATTGCGCGAACGGCCCGCCCGGCAAAAAATGTTCGAGGGCCACATTCTCGTGCGACCGCTCATGCGCCAGCGCGCACACGACCGCACTTTGCCGATAGGCAAATCGGGTCACCGCAATCCCGGCTTGCGCCCGCAAGGCGCTGTTGCGCCCATCAGCGGCCACCACCAGCCGCGCCTGATAGTCGGCGTCGCCCGCAATGCGCACCCGGGCAAAATCAGCCTCACGACTGACCACCGCTTCTGCCGGGGCGCGCAGAATAATGCGCTTCTGCGCGTTGAGCTGCGCATTAATCGCCACCCGCAGCGCCCGCGCCTCGATAATCCATCCGAACGGATTATCCCCCACCTCGCGATGGTCAAAATGCAAATGCAACGGCGAAGCAGGCCGCCCCGGCTTGCCATCGGAAACCCTGATTTGCTCAATCGGGCAGGGGTCGAAGGCAAGGCGTTCCCACAACCCCGCAGCAACCAATAACGCGCGCGATCCATAGGCAATCGCATAAGCGCGCCCATCAAAATCCGGATGCTCCATCGGCGGTAGCGCCGCCCGATCCACCAGCAACACCGAGCGTCCGGCATGCGCCAACCGACAGGCCAACGCAGCCCCCACCGGCCCCGCGCCAATAATCGCGACATCCACCGCAACCGTGCTCATGCCGACATACCTTTTTGCTCGCCGCGCGGAAAATCGCGCCATCTGCCCCTTATGTCGGATTATTTTGCCCGTGCGCAACCGAAACGCTGGGGTTCAAGTTACGGATCGGCTGACCGCTTCTCGCGTTCCTCGGCCTCCCGATCCTGGCGCAAGCTGCGTCGCACTGAAATAATTTGCCAAATGGCAAAGCCGATGACCAAAAAATCGCCAATCGCCCATTCGAGAAACGTCGCGTAATGACCGAGGAGGGCCAGCATTTCAATCGGCCAGTTCGAGGTCACGCACCCGCGCAACCGGCTGCGGGATTAGTTCAGGCGGCAAAGCCGGGCGCGGCGGCGGGGCAGGGGTGTCGCGCTCGGCTCCCGGCTCGGCGACCGGCTTCATTTTCAAGGTCAGCCAAATGCCATAGCTGCCCAAAAACACCGGCAGACCGATAAAATCAGCAAGCGGCATTAAACGCGGACCGCCGAGCATATAATACATCAGCGCGGTTTTGATCGTGGCATAGGCCAGACAAATCTGTAAAATCGGTCGCATAATCTCGCCGGCCGCAAACATCGCCGGGCTCATCGGCTCGAAATCAGGCGCCAGCGCCTCGGCCCGCCGCTTGCGCCGCGCGAACATCCCGTGAGCCACGAGTGCCGCACTACTCGCATACATCGCCGCGCCAATCGCATCATCAATCGGGTGCATCTCGCCCTCCGTTTTGAATGGTCACGCGAAATTCGCCGGGATGCAAGCAGAATCCCGCCGCTTGCGCCGATCTTCGCGCTCTAATTTCTCGATCAGCAACAATACCCGCACCCCTGGTCCCACCGGCTCCGCGCGCAAAACCGCCGCCGCATCCACCAAAAAGGCAGATTCCGCCATGGCGCTGCCCTCTGCGCACTTGAAGCGGGGCAGGGTAAATCGCAGCCCGCTTAACGCCAAAATCACTTTGCGCCGCGCTGAAACCTGGGCGCGCCGACGCACCGAATCATAACCGGTTCGCGCCAAATCCCGGCCAATTTCGCGGTAAATCAGCCCCGCCGCCGCAATCGCTGGCCGATAACGCAGCGGCAATGCGGCAATACCCGCCAAACCCCGCCGATAGAGCGCCTCCGCCTCGTCGAACAGATCGGCGATCACCTGGGCCAACGCTGCACTATCCGTCGGAGCGGCCAACAGCCGATCCGGCTCAATCCCCGCCGCCGCTAACGCATCCAGCGGCAAATAAAGCCGCCCGGCGCGCGCATCCTCGCCCACATCCCGGGCGATATTGGTCAGCTGCATCGCCACCCCCAAGTCGCACGCTGCCGCTAGCGAGGCCGCATCGCGCACCCCCATCAGCACGGTCATCATCACCCCAACCACCCCGGCCACCCTTGCGGCATAAGCCCGCAACGAGGCCTGATCCGGATAGCGCCGCGCCAGAGAATCCCACTCCAGCCCCTCAATCAGCGCCTCAATCAACACCCGCGAAATCTCCCGCCGCTGCACCAGCCGCGCAAATGCCCGATCCACCGGATGATCGCCGGGCGTGCCCGCGTAAATATCATGGAGTCGACCTCGCAATCGGGCTACTGCGGCGATTTTGTCATCGCTCTCGTCCACCGCATCGTCGGCGACCCGGCAGAATGCGTAGAGCACCACCACATCGCGGCGGAACGAACGGGGCAATAAGCGCGAGGCCGCATGAAAACTCAGCGAACCGCCATGCAGCAAGGCGGCACACACCGCCTCATCAGTCTCAGTGTCGAACATAATGCGCCGCCTCTGGAATCAGTTGGTCCAACACCCGCGCCGTGGATAACACGCCCGGCACACCGGCACCTGGATGGGTGCCAGCTCCCACCAGAAACAGGTTCTTTAATTCTTCGCTCCGATTATGCGGTCGAAACCAGGCACTTTGCGTCAAAACCGGCTCCAACCCAAACCCCGCCCCTAACACCGAGCGATACCGGCTCGCGAAATCGGCTGGTGTCATCTGCATCGATGTTACCACATGATCACCCAACCCCGGCAGCATCGTCGCCTCCAACCGCGCCGCAATCGTCGCCCGATAGGCATCCGCGCGCGCGTCCCAATCAATCGCCGAACCTAAATGCGGCACCGGGGCCAGCGCATAAAACGCATCACATCCAGCCGGTGCTAACGCCGGATCGGTCGCGGTGGGCCGATGCAAATACAGGCTCATATCATCGGCCAGTATTTTTCGCTCGAAAATATCTTCCAGCAGACCCCGATAGCGCGGGCCCATAATAATCGCATGATGTGGCACATCCGCATAATGTTTGTCGGTGCCAAAATACCAAACGAACAACCCCATCGAATAGCGCGCGCGCTGCAATTTTCGATCGCTCCAGCGTTTGCGCGGATGTTCGGCGAGCAGGGTCTGGTAAGTATAGGCCGCGTCGGCGTCGGAAATCACTAAATCGGCAGCGATTACCCGGCCATCAACCAACTCCACCCCGCACGCCGCCTGATCGCGCACGCAAATTCGCCGCACCTCCGCATTCAGTAAAATCTGGTTGCCCTGGCCCTTAATCAGATCGACCAAACCCGCAATAATCGCGCCGGTGCCACCCATGGCAAAATGCACCCCATGCCGCCGCTCCAAATGCAGGATCAGCGCATAAATCGCACTGACTTTGAACGGATTGCCACCCACTAACAACGGATGGAAACTGAGCGCCTGGCGCACCCGTTCATCGCGCACATAGCGCGATACCAGCCCATACACGCTGCGATGGCCGGAGAGACGCAGCAAATCGGGTAAAATTCGCGCCATATCGCTGATTGAGCCGAACGGCACATGGCCTAATTTTTCAAAGCCAATGCGGTATATTTCCTCGCTCAGCCCGATAAATCGATGATAGCCGCTCACGTCGCCCGGCGCGATACGCCCAATTTCCCGCGCCATCGCGGTTGGGTCTGCCGAACAATCCAAATGCGTGCCATCATCGAACCGGATCCGATAAAACGGGTCCATTTCGCGCAACGTCACATGATCGGCAAACCGCTTACCCGCCATCTGCCATAATTCTTCTAACAAAAACGGTGCGGTGATAATGGTTGGTCCCGCATCGAAGGTGAAGCCGTCCTGCCGGAACACGCTGGCCCGTCCCCCCGGCTGGTCAAGTTTTTCTAACAACGTCACCCGATAGCCGCGCGCCCCTAGGCGGATCGCCGCCGCTAGTCCGCCAAACCCCGCACCAATAATCAGCGCGTGGGGCCGATCATCGGTATCACGCACCGGGCTAATCGCGTTCATTGGTTGCCGCCGGTAAGACGCCCAAATTTTCGGCAAATTTGATGATCAGATCGGCAATCAACGCCGGTTGTTCCTCATGCGCCAAATGACCCAAGCGGGGCAGGCGCACATGCTGCGCCGTCGCGACCCTGCGCGCTAACATCGCCGCATCCGAAGGCGGGATCGAGCGATCATCCGAGCCGGTGATGAGCAATAATCTCGCCGCCAGTTTCGGCAAATCCGCCTCTACCCGATTAAGGTCCCAATTCGCCATCATTGATAAAGCGGCGCCCGCATGGCCGCTCCGCCGCGCCAATCGCCCATATAAATCCGCACCGCGCGGGTCAATCCGCGAGCCGGTGCTCTCTAACAGCCGCGCCACCACTGCCGGATCAGCCGCCCGCCATGCGAAAATTCGCGGCACCAGCGGATTGAGCGACATCAGCTTGGCGAGCGGTGAAAAAATCCGTCCGGCCAACCCGTCAAATCGTCGCAACGCGCCGTTCAACGACACAATCCCGCGCGGCGCAATCATCCGCTCCAACGCCATTTCCACGGCAATCGCCGCTCCGGCGGAATGGCCGACCACCAGCATCGGCGCGGGACAATCCAGAATGATCAGTAACTGACGCAGCGCCGCTGCCATGCCCGGCAGCGACATGCGCGACCAGGGCAGGGGGCTGGTAAAGCCATGACCCGGTAAATCCGGTGCGATCACGGTGACATGCGCGGCAAGCATCGGCGCGAGATCCCGCCAGGAATGGGTGGCGGCGCCGGTCCCGTGCAGCAGCAAAATCGGCGGCCCGCTGCCCATGATTTGCACATGAAACCGGATCCCGCCCGCCTCGACAAACCGGCTTGCGGCACGGTTCGGCCAATCAGCGCCGTCGCGCGTCCAATCAGGACAAGCGGGATCTGCGGACATTGATCGGGTCTGGGTCGCTGCACTCATGACCCACCCTGATGGTTGCGTATAATTTGTTGCAACGCCCCGGCATTGGCGAATGGCAGCGGGAAATGTCGCGCTTTCATGCGGTCGGCCAGTTCGCGCGCGATGGGTGACGGGCGCGGTGCGGTATCGATCACTAACGCGCTCAACCGATCCACGGCGCAGCCGGTGGCTGCTTCTAACGCGTCATCCATCGCCTGCTTACGCCCCTGCTGGCCATCGCGCCCGATATTGGCGCCGCCATCGGTGAGCAGCACAATCAACGGCTTTTTGCCGCGCCGACGCTCAGAGAGTGCCAGTTGCCGCGCCGCATCAATGCCCGCAGCCAACGGCGTCGCGCCACCGCCGGGTAGGCCCGCCAGACTGCGCCGCGCCCGCGCGAGCGCACTGGTGGGGGGGAGCAGAATCTCAGCGCCACGATTGCGAAATGCGATCAACGCCACCTGATCGCGGCGGACATAGCATTCCGCTAACAATAATTGGATCGCGCCCTTCGCCTCGGCAAGTCGGTGGAGTGCCGATGATCCCGACGCATCGACGCTGACAATCGCCACTGAACGCGTCGGCTCTTTGAATTTTTTCAGCCGAAAATCACTCGCTTTGATCATTAATCCGGCGCGCGCTGTGGGGTTGTCGCGCCTGCGCAGCCTTTGCCATGGTGCGGCAGCTCGCAGCGTATCGAGCAAAGCCAGCCGTGCGCCATGACCTGGTTTTCCCACGCGCGCACCAACCGGGCGTCCGCGCGTGCCAGGCCGTGGCGCCGGCGCTGCCCCGCCGCCCGCCGCCACGCCCGACCGATCAAGGGCGGCGAGCCGCGCTAACAAATCAGCGGGGATGGATGCAATCGCCGCCGCTAAAATCTGCTCCGCCAGCTTCTGATCCGGCTCAGGCCGATGCTCACGCGGCGGGCTTTCCTGATTATCGGCCTGATCGGGTTTTTGGGGCTGCGCGTGCTCCGGCTGGGGCGGCGGTGCCATCTCAGCGTCAGGCATCCGCGTCGCGCGCGGGGCTAACACCAGCTGCGCGGCGCGTTGCGCATCAGCCTTGGTAACCGCCGCGTGCCCGGCGAGGGCTGCAATCACCCGCGCCGCACGCACCGCCAATATCGGCGCCCGGATCGAGGCAATGCCCAAAGCGGCAGCAGTAATGGTCAGCTGATCCATCAGCCGCTCGGAGCATACCACGCCAGCCAACCGGGCCCGCGCTGCGGCCAATCGTTTCGCGCTAATAATCGGCCCCGGCGAAAAACCATCCTGGTCAATCCAGAACGCCAAACGATCCGCCAGTCTAGGCGCTAACATTGCCGCCTCGTCCACGCCTTCATCGAAGGCAAGGATGGCGAAGCGTGATGGTCCTTGATCAAACTGGGTCGTGATTTTCGCAACCCGATCCGCAGGCATGGTCTCCGCCATCGGCAGGAGAACAATTCCGCCATCGGCCTCGGCTAAAATGCCGGGGCTTTGCACCCGTCGCCCGGTTTGCAGGCTCGTCGCCAAATCAAGCGCTCCGTGCAGCCGATCATCGGTGATCGAGACCGGCAATCGCCGCCACGCCGTCCCGGCGGGCAGCATCGCGCGTAACTGATCGACAAAGTCATCGCGCTGGGAGCCCGCGGCACCGCGCAGCACCGCTCCGCCCAGCCCGCGCAGATCAATCGCTAACACGGTCAGCGCGGAGACCGGCTTCATCATCGTTGTCTCATGCCGCCTCACCCGCCGGAGAGAAAATTTCATCCATTGCGCGCAGCACCCTTGTGCTCGCCAGGCTTTCATCCAACGGATCGCGTCGTAGCCGATGCCGCAATGCCGAGGGCGCCACATCGCGCAAATGCGCCTCCGTCACGCATGCGTCCCCGTCCAAAGCCGCCTTCGCCCGTGCCGCGCGCATCAAGGTGAGCTCGCCCCGCAACCCGTCCGTGCCGAGCGCCACGCATAAATGGGCCGCCCGTCGCAAAATGGCTTCTGGAACGTCAATTCTTGGCAAGTGCGCCTGCGCCTGTTTGATCCGGGTGCGGGTTGATTTCTCATCGGCGGCAAAGCGCCGGGCGAAGCGCGCCGGATCACGCTCGAACGCATCGCGTCGACGCACGACTTCCAAGCGTTGCTCAATATCGGTTGGCGTGCGCACTTCCACACAGAGCCCAAACCGGTCAAGCAGCTGTGGCCGTAACTCGCCTTCTTCCGGGTTGCCGCTGCCAATTAACACAAACCGCGCCGGATGGCGCAAACTCAGCCCGTCACGCTCCACCACATTTTCGCCCGAGGCCGCGACATCGAGCAAGAGATCAACCAAGTGATCCTCTAACAAATTAATCTCATCGATATAGAGGAACCCACGATGCGCGTCCGCTAACAATCCAGGTTCAAAATGTTTCGAGCCATCCGCCAGCGCGCGCTCCAAATCCAACGCCCCGATCACCCGATCTTCGGTGGCGCCCAATGGCAAATCAACCACCGGTGCCGCGATGCGCGAAGCGGGCAAACGCCCGCCCGCCGCCCGCGCGCTGCATTCGCTGCATAGGCGTTTGCGATCCGCAGGATCACAGCGAAACCGGCAGCCTGCAACAGCCCGCATGGTTGGCAATAAGGCAGCTAATGCGCGGATCGCCGTTGATTTTCCGGTGCCACGATCGCCAAAGGCCAGAACCCCGCCTAAGGCCGGTTCAATCGCCGCGATCAATAAAGCGGTGGTCATGTCCTGCTGGCCGACAATGGCGGAAAACGGATAGACCATGTTAGTGACCTTTGCCAGCGGCGCCAAATGGCGGGTTGAGACGGACAATGGTATAATTCAAATAGCCAGCGAAACTAACCCACAGCAAATAGGGCACCAGCATCAACGCGCCGACGGTCGAAAATTGATCAATGGTTGCAATCAAGGCGGCAATCGTCAGCCAGAGCGGGGCAATATCAATCAAGGCCCAGTCAGGGCGGCGCTTGGTAAAAAACAAATAGCTCCAAGCGATATTAAAGCCGCCATTGAGGGCAAGCAGTCCAAGCATTAAGCTTGAGGCTGCCCGGTTCGGCGCGGTTTCCCAACCAATCACGCCGGCGGTCGCCACCAGGGCAAAAATCAACGTCCATACCGGTGCGAACAGCCAATTTGGCGGCTGCCAACTCGGCTTGTTTAACGCGCGATACCAGGGGCCAATCGTGGTCACCGCCCCGCCAATCCCAGCAACGATGGTGGCTGCCGCAGCCGCAACCACAATCAGGCCCCAATGACCGCCCATGATACTCACGCGATCACCCGCTTTGACCTATGCGCGTGCATTATGCGTGCATCAGACGAGTAAGGCGCATCATGTTTTTAGCGAAAATTCGTGCATGCACCATCGGTTTTGCCCGTACCAAGGCCTTATTCATATAGGCCTGCCAGGTCATCGCCTGCACATCCGGGTCGCTGCAAATCGTCACGAACAATTCCCGTCGCTTATCGCTCGAATACCAAAAATTTTGCATAAAGCCGAGCACTGCGAACACCATGCCATGCTCAGCCATAAACCGCTTGCGCGCTTGTTTCAGCGCGCGCACATCGCCGGTTGCGCAAAACTCATGCATCGCCTCACCGGCGAGTTGGCCGCCATACATCGCGTAATAAATGCCCTCACCCGAGGCGGGTGCGACCACCCCGGCAGCATCGCCGGCGAGCAACACATTAACCCCATCATCCCAGCGTGGCAGTGGCTTTAACGGCAAAGGGGCCCCTTCGGCGCGAATGGTTTCGGCGTTCGCCAGCCCCACATGATCGCGCAATTCACCCACCGCCTCGCGCAGCGAAAAGCCCTTGACCGCACTGCCCGTGCCGATGCTTGCCGTGTCGCCATGGGGGAAAATCCAAGCGTAAAAATCGGGCGATACTTTCGCGTCATAATAAATCTCGCACTGCGATGCATTCCAACCCGGCGTGCCGGTCGGGGGCGATTTGATCACCTCGTGATAGGCAAACACCCGCTTATGCTTGTCAGCACCTGGAATACATTGCCGCGCCACCGCCGATACCGCGCCATCAGCGCCAATCACCGCCCGCGCATAGACCGCAACCAGGGTGTCATTGGTCTTGTAATGAATAATCGTTCGCCCGGTTGCACAGCGTTCCAGCCGCTCGAACCGTCCGGTGCGTCGTTCGGCGCCCGCCTCGACTGCGCGGTTGCGCAAAAACTCGTCGAACATATCGCGATCCACCATTCCGACATAGCCACCCTCATCAATGGGCATCGCGACTGATTTCGCCGTTGGGGAGATAATATTCGCCCCCCGCGCCCGCGCCACAATCAAATGATCAGGGATCGCGAAATCGCGAACCAGACGCGGCGGCACCGCACCACCGCACGGTTTGATCCGCCCGGCGCGGTCCAATAACAATACGGTGCGCCCGGCTTTGGCCAGGGTTTCAGCTGCGGTGGCGCCAGCGGGACCGCCGCCGACCACCACCACATCATATTCAGCTCCGGTGTTCGTATGGATGTGGCTCATGACTATAATCCCCCTGAGGCGAGCGCAAAGGCACTCACCAACATGCCAATAACATAGAGCGTGGTACCGGTGCCGTTATACCAAGGTGCGCGCTCGCGTGGTTTCTCTAACAAGCGACGCATCAGCGCCAGCTGGGCCAATAATAATCCCAAAATAATGAACGCAGTGCCGTCATCCCGCCGCGCCAAAAACACGAACATCACGGCAATTTGCGCAAGCGCCATAACGTAACAGGCAAGGCGCGCGGCCCGATCAGTTCCAAGCTGGGCGGGCAATGAGCGGATGCCGATGCGCCGGTCACCCTCAATCGATTTGAAATCATTCAGCGTCATAATGCCATGCGCCCCCGCACTATAAAGCAAAGCGATCAGCAACACGGTGGGGCGCGGCAGCGCGTCACGCATAATCGCAGCCCCAGTGAACCAGGGCACACCTTCATAACAAAGGGCGACCGCGCTATTGCCCCACCAGCCATTCATTTTCAGCCGCACCGGCGGCGCGCTATAGGCCCACGCCATGATCAGCGCAAAACTAGCGGCGACGAACCCCCAAATCCCCAGCGGGATCGCAACGCCGAGTGAGGCCACCGACCAAATCAGGGCGATGTAAAGCCCCCATCGTCCCGGCATGCGCCCTGATGGGATCGGGCGATCTGGTTCGTTAATGGCATCGACATGCCGATCAAACCAGTCATTGACTGCTTGGCTGGTGCCGCACACCATCGGTCCCGCCAGCATCATTCCCAAAATAATCTCAGGCCAGCGCGGGGCCAGCGGCACACCGGCTGACACTACCCCACAAATGAACGCCCAAATCGCCGCGAACCAGGTCACCGGCTTCAGTAATTCAAGGCATGTTTTCAAACGCGGCAGGCGCATCCCCTGCAATGCAGTCAGATTGGCGGTTTCAAAGCTGATGTTCGAGTTTTCTGAAACCGCCATTCAATCCCCTGTCAGTCCGCGCCAAGTGGGTCGGCGCCCATCATTCCATAACGGCGCAACTTCACATACAGGCTTTGCCGCGACAGGCCGAGCACTTCCGCAGCCGAAGCCCGGTTATCACCGGTCAAATTTAACGCCGCCTCAATCGAGAGTTTTTCGATGACTTCGGTGGTTTCGCGCACAATATCCTTGAGCGAGAGACGCCCGATCAATTCGCCAATTTGCTCGAGCGAGCGCGGCAGCGCCCGACTGCCCGCAGGCGGGAGCAATTCCTGGGCGGGTCGTCGACTAACATTACGAATCGCAAAGCCAAAGGACGGCTTGTCCGCATTCGCGACATTGACCGCCGAAATCTCGACATCGGTTTCGCCGCCAAACGCATCACGCAGCGCGGTCGGGTATAATCGGATCGAGCCATGCTCGCGCAAATTAGCCATCAGCACGCCCAAATCCACGCCCGGTCGACCCAGCCAGCGATCCAGCGATTCGCCCAGCGCCTGCTCCTCGGTGGCAATTTGCGCCATATCCAAAAACGCCGCATTCGCCGACATCACTCGCCCATCCGCCCCGGTCACCACAAATCCATCCGGCGCGCTCTCGATCAGTTTGAGCAATTTCGCCTTACTGTCGGATAACAAATGCCGAGGGTCCAACGCATTGACCGACGTTAATCTCAATAACACACTTTGCTGGTCGCCTTGGCGAAACAAAAACCCGACCACATGCAATGCATCGGTGGTTTCCCCTCGCGCCAGATTGACGCGCACATCCTCAGTCCGGCCCCCGGCGCGCAAGGTGGAAAGCAAACCACTAAAGGCCTGATCACTGCTGCTATCGAGCAGATCGCCGAAAATTGCCCCGACTAATCGCTCCCCGCCGCCGAACAGTTTTTGCGCCGCCGCATTGGCCTCGCTGACCCGCCGCGTCGCCGCGTCCAGAATCAGCACCGGCTCGGTCGACATCTGAAATAAAATCCGATAGCGCGTCTCAATCTGGCGCAATCGCGCATAGTCGCGCTCCAGCGATTGCTGAACATCGACCAAACGCTGTTGCAGCGCCGCCAACGGACGCAAATCCCGCCCGAACGCAATCGACTCGCCATCGCGACCCAGTGCGACGCGCGAAAATAAAATCGGAATATCGATCCCGCGGGCGCCGGTATAATTGACGTGACGCGCCTGCGACGACTGCGCGCCCACCGGTTGGTCATCATTGGCCGCCGCAACCAGAGCGTCAATTTTTTGACGGCTTTCAACGGTGACTGTGGTGCGCCAGGCTTTGCCCAACCAGCTTTCGGCCTGGACGAACTCGGCGGCGAAATTCTCGCTTTGGAACGCAATGTCGCAAATCAGACCTTTCTGATCGATAATCAGCGCGATATCGGCCGCCGCCGCAATCAAGGTGGCGGCGCTATCGGCGCTCACATCGGCGAGCCATTTGGTCGGCGCCCGAAAGGCTTTCATGGTGTCGTACACTTTCAATCCCGTATTGACCCTTGCTGCAAACAGGGAGGGGACGCCACGGGAAATGTGACATCGGTCTGCCACCGTCAACCTTTCAGATCATCGATATGTGTCAATTTCTTGTCACATTAGCTCCTTGTGTCTTTTTTGCACAAAGTCGTTGGGCAATAATCAAGGCCGCGTCGGCATCGGGCGCATAGCCATCAGCGCCAATGAACTGCGCGCGCTCTGGATGCACATTGAACGCGCTGCCGCCAACCAGCACCACTAGATTGGGGTTGCGGGTCGCGTGGCGCAAAGTGCGAATCGTCTCAGGCAAACCGCGCAAAAACCGCTCGGCGCACACCGAAATTCCCACTAAATCATACCAATTATGACGCACCAGCAGCAGCAGCCCGGTGCGTTTTACCTGCGGCGGCGAATCCACCTGCCATCCTGCGCGGCTAAACAAATCATTGAGCATCGCCGCGCCGAAATTATGCGACTCCCCCGGCGCCGGCGTGATCAGCGCGCTATGGCCCGCCACGGGCAGGGCAGGGACCACCGGCGCGTGCGCCGCCGTGTCGCGCAATATTTGATTAAGCCGGATCATGCCGAGGCTGACCACCGCAAAATCACAGCGATCCTCGTTCCATAATTCACCGAGTCGGTTGGCAGCAGCGCCCAATAATCCATGCAAAAGCTGGTCCCGGCCGACACCGCGCGCGCTCAGCCCATCGGCCAAGGCTTGGGCGTGCGGCACATCATCGGCCAATAAAAACCCAACAAAGAGGGCTAAATCAGTTTCAGTCGGCACCGGACGCCCCTGGTCGGGTGCCGTATGCCTTGACCAGGTGCCGCAAAGCCGCGGCAAAACCTCATGCTCAATCGCCGATTCCAACAAGGCGGTCCAAGGCCGCACCGGCGTCGCCTGAGTTAAACTTGCCGTTGATGCGACCGATGATCGCGGCGTCCCGGACGCCATCGTCTCGTTCTGATCGCCTGATGTCTGACTCGCGTTACGCATGTGTCATCCCCATCACTTGACCGGAACGTTGCCCTAGATCAGCGGAAACTGTCAAGCAAAATTGACGTAAATAAAGATTGACAGTTGGGCTGACGGCGCAGTAGCCTTCCCTGGTCGCCATCGTGCGACCGAGGAAACTCTGATGAATGTAAGTAAAACTTGGATTTTTCGGCATTTTTGCCTCCCCGTCACCGAAGTCTGCGAGGTCCGGCATGATAGCCGGTGTGGTACACAGATTTCGCCGTTTCGCAACCTTAGCGAACACCTCGCCGCAACGGATGTCAAGTGATGTTTACAAGGGTCGTTGAGCGTCTGACCAGCACCGTTAACTGTTGCCCGTGGCAAGGTCACGGCTATGGCATGACCCAAAACAACGCGCCGTCCAATCAAGCGCGTCGTACACCTTATTTATATAGTCCCGAGGAACGGCGTCGGCGCGACTCGACCAAATGGACTTTGGTTCAAGGCATCCTCGCCCCCGTTCAATTTCTGGTATTCCTGATCAGCGCCGCCCTGGTCCTGCACTACCTGGTCGTTGGCAGCTTCCTGCTCGCCGCGACCGTTTCGGTGCTGATCAAAACCGCCTTGCTGCTCACCATCATGGTCACCGGCGCGATCTGGGAAAAAGCCGTGTTCGGTCAGTATTTGTTCGCCCGCGCGTTTTTTTGGGAGGACGTATTCTCGATTTTGGTGATTGCCCTGCACGCCACTTACGTCACCCTCCTGATCACCGGCTGGGCCGGGCCAAGGGTGCAAATGCTGGTCGCCCTCGCCGCCTATGCCGCCTACATGATCAATGCCACCCAATTTCTGATGAAACTGCGCGCCGCCCGCCTGGAAGCCACGCATCCGGGCCTGGGACATATCGCATGATGGATGGCTGCGTCGCGCCGTTTTCTGCTCTCGCGTCCGCCCCAGCATCGGCGCCCGCCATCATCCGTGAGCGGGGCCAACGCGAAGTATTCTGTGGGCTCACCGGCATTGTCTGGCTGCATCGGCGGATTCAGGACGCGTTTTTTCTGGTCGTCGGCTCACGCACTTGCGCGCATCTGATCCAATCCGCCGCTGGCGTGATGATTTTCGCCGAACCCCGCTTCGCCACCGCGATCATCGAAGAGCGCGATCTCGCGGGCCGTGCTGATCTCGATGATGAGCTCGACCGGGTGGTGGCCCGCCTGCTCGACCGTCGCCCGGACATCAAACTCCTGTTCCTGGTCGGTTCCTGCCCCTCGGAAGTGATCAAGTTCGACCTGACCCGCGCCGCCGCCCGGCTGGATCAGCGCGCCGGGGGTGCCGTGCGAATCCTCGCTTATTCCGGCAGCGGCATCGAAACCACCTTTACCGAAGGCGAAGATGCGTGCCTGACCGCCTTGGTCCCCGGCCTCGCCAGCACCGATCAAGCCCAACTCGTGGTGGTCGGCGCCCTGGCCGATGCCGTTGAAGACCAATTTACCCGCTTATTCAATGCAATCGGCCTTGATCGAGTCGCCTTCCTGCCCGCGCGGCGCAGCACCGCAATGCCGGCGATCGGCCCGGCCACCCAATTCATCCTGGCCCAACCCTTCCTCGCCGCAACCGCGCGCGCGCTGGAAGAACGCGGCGCCACCCGCATCGACGCGCCGTTTCCGCTCGGCGTCGAAGGCACCTCGCTCTGGTTCGAAGCCGCCGCCGCCGCCTTCGGCATCAAGCCCGCTTTGGTCGCTGAGGCCATCGCTGCGCCCGCCCGCCGGGGCCGTGACGCCGTCGCCAAAGTCGCGGTCGATCTCGCGGGTAAATCGGTGTTCTTCTTCCCCGATTCACAACTCGAAATCCCGCTCGCCCGGTTTCTGGCCCGCGAATGCGGTATGACCCTCACCGAAATCGGCACGCCGTTTCTGCATCAAGCTTTGATGGCGCGTGAATTGGCGCTGCTGCCGCCCGGCGCCCAGCTTGCCGAAGGTCAGGATGTTGAGCGCCAGCTCGATCGCTGCGCCGCCGCCCGCCCCGATTTGGTGGTTTGCGGTCTCGGCCTCGCCAACCCGCTCGAAGCCCAGGGCATCACCACCAAATGGTCAATCGAGCTGGTCTTCACCCCGACCCAAGGCTTTGAACAAGCCGCCGATCTGGCCAATTTATTCGCGCGCCCGCTCACCCGCCGCGCCTTGGTGAGGGGCTAGCGATGCAGCTCACCCTCTGGACCTATGAAGGCCCGCCGCATATCGGCGCCATGCGCATCGCCACCGCCATGCGCGGTGTGCATTACGTGCTGCACGCGCCGCAGGGCGACACCTATGCCGACCTGCTCTTCACCATGATCGAACGACGCGACCAACGGCCCCCGGTCACCTACACCACCTTCCAAGCGCGCGATCTCGGCTCTGACACCGCCACCTTGTTCAAGGACGCCGTGCGCAGCGCCTATGACCGGTTCCGCCCCGAAGCCATGATTGTTGGTGCGTCCTGCACCGCCGAACTCATCCAGGATGATCCCGGCGGGCTCGCCGAGGCGCTCGGCCTGCCCATCCCCGTCATTGCACTCGAACTCCCCGCTTATCAGCGCAAAGAAAATTGGGGCGCTGCCGAAACCCTGTATCGCTTGGTTCGCGCCGCCACGCTTAATTCCACCTTGGGCGCGACGCCGGAGCGGGGCGAATTCTCAGTCAATATTTTGGGCCCTACCGCGCTTGGTTTCCGCCATCGCGATGACCTTGCCGAAATCACCGGCCTGATCCATGCGCTCGGTATTCGCATCAACGCAATCGCGCCCTGGAATGCGCGCTTCGCTGATTTGCAGCGGCTTCCCGCCGCCCACGCCAACATCGTGTTATATCCCGAAATCGCCGGAACCGCCGCCGCCTATCTCGCCCGCGCCTTCGGCCAAAAAACCATCAACACCGTGCCAATCGGCCTGCACGCCACCCGCGCCTTTGTCGCCGAGCTTGCCGCTTTGGCCAACATCACCGCTCCTAACAGCATCGAAGCCGATCAACGTTCGTCCTGGTATGCGCGTTCGGTTGACTCAACCTACCTCACCGGCAAGCGCGCCTTCATTTTCGGCGATGCGAGCCACGCCATCGCGCTGGCCCGCGTCGCGGCGCAGGAAATGGGCTTCACCGTCGTGGGCCTTGGCACCTATAGCCGCGAATTCGCCCGCGATGTGCGCGACGCCGCCACCCAATACGGTGTCACCGCCTTGATCAGTGATGATTACCTGGAAATCGAAGCCGCCATCGCCGCCGCTTCGCCAGAAATTGTCCTGGGCACCCAAATGGAGCGCCATATCGCCAAGCGCCTGGGGATTCCCTGCGCAGTGATTTCCGCGCCGGTGCATGTCCAGGATTTCCCCGCCCGCCGCGCGCCGATTATGGGGTACGAGGGAACAAACGTCCTGTTTGACACCTTAACATACCCGTTGATGATGGGCCTCGAAGAACATCTTATTGGCATGTTTCGTGAGGATTTCGAGTTCCATGGCAATGCCGCCCCGTCCCATCTCGGCACCGAAGCCGCCGCCCGTCCCGCCGGTGCGATCACCGGTTGGGATCAGGCGGCACAGGCCGAGCTGAAAAAAATCCCGTTCTTCGTGCGCAGCAAAGCGCGGCGCAATACCGAACATTTTGCTGCCGAACATGGCGTGAACGTCATCACCATAGAGACACTTTATGATGCAAAAGCCCATTTCACGCGCTGAACCGATGCCCATTTCGATCGCTTTGGTGACCATGGATGGTCATCTCGGTGCGGTGATCGATGGCGTGCGCACTGCCTTCACCCGCGATTATCCGGGTCTCACCATCAGCCTGCATTCGGCGGATCGCTGGGCTAACAATGAGGCCGCCCTGCAATCCTGCGAAGCCGCCATCGCCTCAGCCGATATCGTCATCGCGACCATGCTGTTTCTCGATGAGCATATCCAACGCGTCGCTCCCGCCTTGCGCGCCCGCCGCGACCGGTGCGATGCGATGATTTGCGCTCTCTCTGCCGCCGAGGTGACCAACCTGACGCGCATGGGCAGGCTGGATATGAGCAAAGACGGCAGTGCCATGCTCAAGTTCCTGAAAAACCTCCGCCCGAAAAAACGTGACGCCTCCGCCGCCGAATCCCAGTTGCGCACCCTACGCCGCCTGCCCAAACTGCTCCGGCTCATCCCCGGCACCGCCCAGGATTTGCGCAATTATTTTCTCACCCTCTCATACTGGCTCGCGGGATCGCCCGACAATATCGAAAACATGCTTCGCTTGTTAGTGACACGCTACGCATCGGGCCCGCGCGCCGCCCTCAAAACCAAACTCGCCGTGCCCGAGCCGGTCGAGTATCCCGAAGTCGGTCTCTATCATCCGCGTCTGCCCTCGCGCATCACCACTGATCGCGGCTTGCTGCCCGCGCCCACCGACGCTCTAGGCACCATCGGCCTGGTGCTGATGCGCGGCATGATCCTGTCGGGCGATACCGCGCATTATGACGGCGTGATCAACGCCATCGAATCACGTGGCTATCAAGTGATCCCCGCTTTTGCCGCCGGGCTTGATGCCCGCCCCGCGATCAACCGCTACTTCACCGACGAGCGCGGTTGCCAAATCGATACGATGATTTCCCTCACCGGATTTTCATTAGTCGGCGGCCCCGCCTACAATGATGCCGAAGCCGCCGCCACCGCCCTCGCAGCGCTCGATGTCCCGTATCTCGCAGCCCATGCGCTGGCCTTCCAATCCCTGTCCGCCTGGGAAGCCGACCCGCGCGGCCTCACCCCGGTTGAAGCCACCATGATGGTCGCACTACCCGAGCTTGATGGCGCCACGGTGCCAATGACCTTTGGCGGTCGCACCGGCGCCTCAAATCAAGCGGGCGCTACTCAAGCGAACACGTCAATGACGGTGCATGTCGAACGCGCGGACATGCTGGCCGCACGCGCCGCCAAACTGATCGAGTTGCGCAAAACCGATCGCGCCCATCGCCGGATCGGCCTGGTGATTTTCAATTTCCCGCCCAATAGCGGCGCCACCGGCACGGCGGCCTATTTGTCGGTCTTCGAATCCCTGTTCAACACCCTCACCACCTTGCATGAAAGCGGCTACACGGTCGATCTGCCCGCCTCCGTCGAGGCTCTGCGCGCGCGCATTTGCGTGGGCAATGCCGCCGATTATGGTGCCGAAGCCAATGTCGCGCTGCGCATCGCGCGTGATGATCATGTCCGCGCCGAACCGCATCTCGCCGAAATCGAACAGGTCTGGGGCCCAGCCCCAGGCCGTCAAAACAGTGATGGCGCCTCGATTTTTGTGCTCGGTGCCCAATTTGGCAATGTGTTTGTCGGGGTGCAACCCGCCTTCGGCTTTGAAGGCGACCCGATGCGCCTGTTATTCGAAGGCAGCTTCGCACCGACCCACGCCTTCAGCGCCTTCTATCGCTGGCTGCGCGAGGATTTTAAAGCCCACGCCGTGCTGCATTTCGGGACCCATGGCGCGCTGGAATTCATGCCGGGTAAGCAAGCGGGCCTGACCAACAAATGCTGGCCGGATCGCCTGATTCGCGATTTGCCCAATTTCTACCTCTATGCGTCGAATAACCCCTCAGAAGGCATGCTGGCCAAGCGTCGCGCCAATGCCACCTTGATCAGCCATCTCACCCCACCCGTGACCAAAGCCGGGCTCTATCGCGGCCTCGCCGATCTCAAAGCCTCGATGCTGCATTGGCGCGCTCTGCCGCCAGACTCATCATCATCCGAGCGACATGATCTCGAATCAGTGATCCAGGCGCAAGCATCGTTGCTTGACCTCACCCAAGCCGAACCGGCCTGGGATGAGCAAGCGCCCGCTTTTATCAACACCCTGACCACCAGCCTGCTTGAGCTTGAATATGCGCTGATCCCGGTCGGGCTGCATGTCGTCGGCAGGCCCCCCGATGCGGCCCAGCGCAGCGAACTTCTCGCCGCCGCTAACATCACCGATCCGGTGGAGCGCGCGAGGCTCGATCATTTGCTCGCAACCGATGCGGAACTCCCCGCGATCATTCACGCGCTCGATGGTCGCTATATCAGACCCGCCCCCGGCGGCGATATTCTGCGCAACACCGCCATTCTGCCAACCGGTCGCAATATTTACGGGTTTGACCCGTTCCGCATGCCAAGCGCCTTTGCGATGCGCGACGGCACCCGGCAGGCGGAAAAACTGATCGCCCGCCATCAGCAAAATTGCGGTGCTCTGCCCGAAACCGTGGCCATGGTGTTGTGGGGATCGGATAATCTCAAATCCGAAGGTGGGCCGATTGCGCAAACGCTCGCTCTGGTGGGGGCGCGCCCGCGCCGCGATGCCTATGGCCGCTTGGCCGGCGCCGAACTGATCCCGCTCGCCGAATTGAACCGCCCGCGCATCGATGTGGTGATCACTCTATCGGGCATTTTCCGCGACCTGCTCCCCTTGCAAACCCGCCTGCTTGCCGAGGCCGCCTTGCTCGCAGCCAAGGCCGATGAACCGGTCGAGCAAAACTTCATTCGCAAACATGTCAACGCCATTATCGCTGAACAGGGTGGCACCATTGAAGACGCCGCCTTGCGCGTGTTCAGCAATGCCGACGGCACCTATGGCGCGAATGTCAATCAACTCGTCGATTCTGCCAGCTGGTCAAATGAAGCCGAGCTTGGCCAGGCCTTCGTCAAACGCAAGGGCTTCGCCTACGGGATCGATGGCAAAGCGACCCGCCATGACGCCATTTTCGGTGCTATGCTGAAAACCGTCGATGTCGCCTATCAAAATCTGGAATCGCTTGATCTGGGCGTCACCACCATCGATCATTATTTCGATGGGCTCGGCGGCATGAGCCGTGCCGTCAAAGCCGCCAGCGGTAAGGATGCGGCCCTCTATATCGGCGATCAAACCACGGGCGAGGGTTTGGTGCGGACATTAAGCGAGCAGGTTTCGATGGAAACCCGCACCCGCACCCTCAACCCGAAATATTTTGAAGCCATGCTTGCCCATGGCGCCGAAGGGGTGCGCAACATCGAAGCCTCGGTCACTAACACACTCGGCTGGTCGGCCACCACCGGTCAAGTCGAACCATGGATCTATCAGGAAATCAGCGCGGTTTTCGTGCTTGACCCGGCCATGCGCGATCGGATCGCCGCACTCAACCCTGTCGCCTCAGCCCGTCTGGCAAACCGGCTGATCGAGGCCCATGAGCGCGATTACTGGGCGCCGGACGCCCAAACTCTGGCCGCCCTGCGCGATGCCGGCGCCGAACTTGAAGATCGGCTCGAAGGCCTCAGCCCCGAACCGGGTCCGAGCAGCGACCACCGAACCTTGGAGCGCGCAGCATGAACACTATCGTCAATCCCACCTCGATTGCCCAACGTCTGGCAGGGGCGAGCTGCGGCACCTCCTGCGGCGACGGCGATGGTGAAGGTAGCGTGCAAATCTCATTAGACCCAAGCCTGCGCATCGGCGGTGCCAAAGTGTTTGCCGTCTATGGCAAAGGCGGCATTGGCAAAAGCACCACCTCGTCCAACCTCTCCGCAGCCTTCGCGACCATTGGCAAGCGCGTTTTGCAAATCGGCTGCGATCCCAAACATGATTCAACCTTCACCCTCACCAAGCGCCTGGTGCCCACCGTGATTGATGCGCTGGAAGCGGTCGATTTTCACCCCGAGGAATTGCGCATCGAGGATTTCGTCTATCCCGGCTTCGGTGGGGTGCAATGCGTCGAAGCGGGCGGCCCCCCCGCAGGCACCGGCTGCGGTGGTTACGTTGTCGGCCAAACCGTCAAACTCCTCAAAGAGCATCATCTGCTCGATGATTCCGATGTGGTTATTTTCGACGTGCTGGGCGACGTGGTGTGCGGTGGTTTTGCCGCCCCATTGCAACATGCCGATCGCGCCTTGATCATTACCGCGAATGATTTTGACAGTATTTTCGCGATGAACCGCATCGTCGCCGCCATCGGCGCCAAGGCCAAAAATTACAATGTCCGGCTCGGCGGGGTGATCGCCAATCGCAGCAACGAAACCGATCAGCTGGACCGCTATAACAGCGTAACCGGCCTGTCGACCTTGGCTCGCTTCCCGGACCTTGATGTAATCCGCCGTTCACGGCTGAAAAAAAGCGTGCTGTTTGAAATGGACGACACGCCTGGCCTTGCTGAAGTCAAACAGACCTATCTCGATCTTGCTGAAAAACTCTGGGCCGGTGTCGAACCTCTCACCGCCATCCCGCTCAAAGATCGCGAAATTTTTGACTTGCTGGGGTATGAATAATGAGCGGCAGCACCTACGAACGCCGTCGCGGCGAAATCGAACATTATTTTGATCGCACGGCCCTGAGCACCTGGGCGCGCCTGACCTCCGATGCGCCGCTCGGGCGCATTCGCACCACGGTGCGCGCCGGGCGCGATGCGATGCGCGCCACCTTGTTAGCAATGCTGCCCGATGATCTAACCGGTGCGCGCCTGCTCGATGCCGGCTGCGGCACCGGCGCACTTGCCTTGGAGGCCGCACGGCGCGGCGCCGATGTGGTTGGTATCGATATCTCGCCGCAGCTCATCAGCATCGCTGCCGAGCGCGCAGCCAGTGATGCCGCCTCGCGCAAAATTAGTTTCAGCGCGGGCGACATGCTTGATCCTGGCCTCGGTCATTTTGATTATGTGGTCGCGATGGACTCACTGATCCATTACAACGCGCCAACGGTGGTTGATGCGCTCTGCAAACTTGCGGATCAGGTTGATCGCGCGATCCTGTTCACCTTCGCGCCGCGCACGCCAATCCTCGGCCTGATGCACGCCGTCGGTCGCCAATTTCCGCGCGGTGATCGCGCGCCGATGATCGAGCCCTTGGCCGAAGCCGCGCTGCATCGGGCAATCCGCACCACCCCTACGCTGGCGCCTTTTTCCATCGGACGGAGTGAAAAAATCGCCAGCGGGTTTTATGTCTCCAAAGCGTTGGAGCTGCATCGGTGAAACGTCAAACTTCCAGCAAAATGGCACCTTTCTGGATGCGGCTTGATGCCAGTTGGCTGCCCTTTGCCGATGCGGCAACCCCCGAACTGCCCATGCCGCGCTTGCTGCGCCTCTCCTTGTTCCAAGTTACCGTTGGCCTCGCTTTGGCCTTAATGATCGGCACCTTAAACCGGGTGATGATTGTCGAATTGCGCGTCTCGGCAGCCTTGGTCTCGTTCATGATCGCGGTGCCGTTGTTGCTCGCCCCCGCCCGCGCCATTATCGGCTTTCGCTCTGATCATCATCGCTCAGCCTTTGGCTGGCGCCGCGTGCCGTTCATCTGGTTCGGCACGCTTGGGCAGTTTGGCGGGTTCGCAATCATGCCCTTCGCCCTCATCGTGTTATCCGGTCATGTCCGCACCCATATCGGGCCTGCGGTCGGTGATATTGGTGCGGCACTCGCCTTTTTGATGGTCGGGCTCGGTATGCACACCGTGCAAACCGCAGGCCTCGCCCTCGCGACCGACCTCGCGCCCGAAGCCGCGCGGCCAAAAGTCGTCGCCATGCTCTCCTCGGGTCTTCTGGTCGGCATGATCAGCGGTGCGCTCATCTATGGTTTCCTGCTCACCCCGTTCAGCCTGTTCCGATTGATCCAGGTTCTCCAAGGAACTGCGGCGATCACCATGATTTTGAATGGTGTCGCGATGTGGAAACAAGAACCCCGCCGCAGCGACGCGCAAGTGGCGGCACTCACCGCCAGCGCGGGCGAGCGGACCTTGCGCCACGCCTGGTCGCTGTTCCGCAGTCAACCCCGCGCCCTCCGCCGTTTGGTTGCCATCGGCCTCGGCACCCTGGCCTTCTCGATGCAGGATATTCTGCTCGAACCCTATGGCGGGCAAATCCTGCATCTCGCGGTCGGGCAAACCACCGCACTGACGGCGATGTTAGCAACCGGCGCTGGCCTTGCTTTCGCCTTTGGCGGCAGGCGGCTCGCGCGGGGCGCTGATCCCTATCGCCTCGCCGCTGCCGGCGCGCTTATCGGTCTGTTCGCGTTCTGCGCTGTTATTTTTTCAAGCCCGCTGAACTTGCCGCCTTTGTTTGCGGCTGGCGTGTTTCTGGTCGGTCTCGGTGGCGGTCTGTTTTTGGTCGGCACTTTGTCGGACGCCATGGGCCGGGTGGTCGGCGGGATGAGTGGCCTTGCGTTAGGCGCCTGGGGTGCAGTGCAAGCGCTCGCCGCCGGTTGCGCCATCGCCCTCGCTGGCATCGTTCGCCATATCGTCGGCACCCTAGTCAATGTCGGCGCGTTTGGTCCGGCGATCAACAGCCCCGCCGCTGGCTATCTCGCCGTCTATGAAATCGAACTTTTGCTCCTGTTCATTACCCTGATCGCCATCGGCCCGTTAGTTCGCCGCCGAGAAATAAACCCCGTCAGCCCGCCGCCCAGCCATCCCGCCCGTTCCCTCACCGCACAACTCTAACACGAGGTCCATCATGCAAACCGGTGCCATAACCCCTTATATCGATGTCGCTCAATTGGTGCTTTACGCGTTCTGGATCTTTTTCGCAGCCCTGATCTGGTACCTGGTCAAGGAGAATAAGCGCGAAGGCTATCCGCTGGTCACCAACCGTCCCGGCGAACGGCCAACCGGGTTGGTGCCGCTACCCGCCGCAAAAACCTATTTGCTGCCCAACGGAAAAACCAAATCAGTGCCGTGGAACGAGCCGCTCGAAGTGCTCAACGCCCGCCCATCATCGCCCTTGGAAGGCGCGCCGATCATCCCGCTCGGCAACCCGATGCAGGATGGGCTTGGACCCGCCGCTTACACGCAACGCTCGAACGAGCCGGAAACCCTGCCGGATGGCGAGCACCGCATCGTGCCCATGCGCGTCGCCCATAGCTATAGTGTCGCGAGCGAAGACCCCGATCCGCGCGGCGCCCCGGTGATCACCCTGGATGGCAAAATCGCAGGCACGGTAATCGATCTTTGGGTCGACCTCGCCGATCAACAGCTAGTCTGGTATGAGGCCGAGGCCGCCACCACCCCGCCGCGCCGGGTCATGTTCCCCGCAGCCCTCGCTTGCGTGCAGGGCTCAGGTCGCGCGGTCAAAATCAAAGTGGTTTCGGTTACCGCAGGCCAATTCGCCGAGGCACCTAGCTTGCAGAACCCCAACCAAATCACCCCGCGCGAAGAAGATCGTTTAATGGCCTATTTCGCATCAGGCCATCTATACGCCACACCCGCGCGCTCGGAGCCTTACCTATGAGCCATCAAACCCGCACGCCAAACGGCCTGCCGCACGGGCTGCCATCCGGCGAAACAGTGCTCTGGCAGGGGAAACCCGATTTCCGCACCTTGCTCATGGGCGCGTTCCGCTTGCGCCTGTTAAGCGTCTATGTCGGCGTCATCATCATCTGGAGCTTGGTCAGCTCCGCCTTCGCGGGATACCAGTGGCATGAATTGTTAGCGTCAATGATCTGGGCAATCGGCCTCGGCGCGGTGGCGCTTGGGATGATCGCGCTCATGGCCTGGCTCACCGCCCGCAGCACCGTGTATAGCATCACCTCCAAACGCGTCGTCATCGCCTATGGCGCCAGCATTCGTAAACATCTCAATCTGCCGTTCGCAAAAATTGAATCGGCGGGAATTCGTCTCGCTGTTGATGGTATCGGTGACATCCCGCTAACCCCCGATGCTCAATCACGCCTCTCCTATATTTTGCTCTGGCCGCACGTCAAAGCGGGCAAATCCGCCCGCACCGAACCGATGCTGCGCGCTGTGCCCGATGCCGCATCGGTTGCCAAAATCCTCGCCGATGCCTGGGCAGTCCATCAAGGTGAGGCCATCAGTCTTTCGCGCCGCGACCAATCAGCCCCGGCCCGTAATGCAATCGCGCCGCTCGGTCAGGCACGCGCCGCATGAACAACGTGGCCACCCACACGCACGAAACCCAGCGCGTGCCGCGTTGGGTGCTTATTTTCGCGGGCACCCTGATGCTCAGCACCATTGGCCTCGCCGGCTATGCGCGCATCAACCACACCGGCGGCCAACCGATTGATTTTCACGCCGGCGCCACGCAAATCGTGTTCCGCCAACTCGCTCACGACGCCATCAGCGTGACCACACCCACAGGCGCCCCAATCGCCACCATCGCCCCCACCGCTGATGCGTTCTTGCGAACCACCATGCGCACCATGTTAGTTGCCCGCGCTCGCACCGGCCAATCGCGCACAGCACCCTTCCTGCTCATCCCCCAAGCGGGTGGCGCGCTCATTCTCGATGATCCACTAACGGGCCGCAACGTCTTTCTGCAAGCCTTTGGCCCGGCCAACCAAGCGCAATTCGCCGCCCTGCTCGCACCGTCTCGCGCCGCACCACAAAGGAATTAATCATGGCAGCCACCCCGATCACAGTGCGCTGCTCGATCGATATCGAACAAACGCCTGCCAGTTTCCACGCCCACGCGATCCCCGAAAATATCGACATCCGCGCGGGTGACATCGTGATGGTCCATGATGCGCCGCACGAGATTCTGTTCGGCGACCATCTGATCGGCGAGCGGTCGGGCGTGTTGATCCGGGCGGGTCTGCTCACTCGGATCTGGACCCGGCTCAGCGCTTTCGCCGAACTTTCCGAACTCTACGAAGTTGGTTTCCAACCGCGAACCGGAGTTTGAGCCATGAACGCCGTCCGTCAGATCAACGCTGAAACCAATGCCCCGAACGCGCAAACCGCCTCGGCGCAAGTCAGCACCATGCTCAGCCCGCGCTTTTACACCACCGATTTCGACGCCCTCGACCAAATCGATGTCGCCCCAATCCGCACCCAATGGGACGCGCTGATGGCAGAGTTCAAAGCCGATCCGAACAAGGGCCACTTCATCCGCACCGACGAGTTTGCCGTCGATATTTCCGGCATGCCCGAGGCCTTGCGCCGGGAGTTTCTCGATTTCCTGGTCAGCTCCGTCACCGCCGAATTCTCCGGCTGCGTGCTCTATGCCGAAATCAAAAAGCGCGTGAAAAACCCGGATTTGCAAGCCTTGTTTGGTTATATGAGCCGCGATGAAGCGCGCCATGCCGGGTTCATCAACGAGGCCCTCCACGACCTCAACATGAAGGTTGATCTGGGCTTTCTCACCCGCGCTAAAAAATACCATTTCTTCAAGCCGAAATTCATTTTCTACGCGACCTACCTGTCTGAAAAAATCGGCTACGCCCGCTATATCTCAATTTACCGTCAGCTCGAACGCCATCCCGAACTGCGCATCCATCCCATTTTCAAATGGTTCCGCGAATGGTGCAACGATGAGTTTCGTCACGGCGAAGCCTTCGCTCTGTTGATGCGCGCAAATCCGTGGATGCTCACCGGCTTCAACCGTCTGTGGGTGCGGTTTTTCCAACTCGCGGTGTTCGCGACCATGTATGTGCGTGATCACGCGCGCCCGCATTTCCATGCCGCCCTTGGCCTTGAGCCGACATCGTATGACATGCAGGTATTTCGCATCACCACCGCGATTTGCGAGCAAGTATTCCCGGTTACCCTCGATATCGAAAATCCAAAGTTCCTTGCTGGTCTCGAGCGGTTACGCAAAATCGATGTCGCTAATCTAGCGCTGCGCAACCAGCCCGGCCTCGGCGCCAAACTCAAACGCACCAAACATGTCATCCAAGCCGCAATCACGTTCGCGGGCCTCTATGTGATGCGCGCGAAATCAAAAACGCTACCCGCCGAAATTCGCCTCCAGCCGACCTGGTAATCCATTTTGTTAGAGGAAGCGTCATGAGCAGCTATCTGATTCCCGGCCTGTTTGCCTTGTTCATCTGGTGGTTCAGCACCGGCGCCATTATTTTTCTCGATGGCCTACCGCGCAACAGTTTCAAATGGAGCATGCTCGGCGCCAGCGCGGTCTATGCGATTTGCGTCATCGGCCTGATCCGGGTTAGCCACCAAACCACGATCGGCGCCGCCTACTGGGCCTTCGGCTTTGGTCTATTCGCCTGGGGTTGGCAGGAAATCAGCTTTTACATGGGCTATGTCACCGGCCCGCGCAAAGCCGCCTGCCCGGAAAATTGCCGAGGCTGGAAGCATTTCGGTCACGCCATTCAAACCAGCCTTTGGCATGAACTCGCAATCATCGCCTCCGCCGTCCTGATCATCGCCGCCACCTGGGGCCAACCCAACCAAATCGGGGTCTGGACGTTCATGGTGCTGTGGTGGATGCATCAAAGTGCCAAGCTCAATGTATTTCTCGGTGTGCGTAACCTCAATGAAGAGTTCCTTCCAGAACATCTCAACTTTCTAAAAAGCTTCCTCCGCCGCGAGCCGATGAACCTGCTATTCCCGATCTCGATCACCGTCTCCACCGTGATCGGCACCATGATGTTCGAGCACGCTGCTAACGCGACCAGCGCTTTCGCCCGCGCGGGTGACACCTTCATCGGCGTGATGATGGCGCTGGCAATTCTCGAACATTGGTTTCTGGTCGTGCCACTTCCCGCCGCTAAACTTTGGAGCTGGGGCCTGAAATCACGCAAACCCGCCCGCGCCTTCGATGTTGAAATCATCGCGGGTTTTCTGGGTGCTGGCAAAACCACCTTCATGCGCCGCAGGCTCGATATGTTGAGCGCCGTGCCCGCCGAGAAGCGCGAAAAAACCGTGGTTCTGGTCAATGATTTCAGCTCCGTCGGCATTGATGGCTCGCTGCTGCGCGGCCAAGGTGCCGATGTGGTGGAGCTGCCCAATGGCTGTATTTGCTGCACCCTGAAAAATGATCTGGCGAGCCAGCTGCAAGAGGTTGTCGGATCCTACGCCCCTGATCGTGTGTTAATCGAACCCTCCGGCGTCGCCGATCTCGCCTCCCTGATCGGCGTGTTAGAGCGTCCGCAAATCGCTCCATTCAAACGCAGCCTGTCGGTGATCACCATGATCGATGCTGGCGCGTTTCTGGGTGACTACGCCGAAATGCAGGCCCACTTCACCGCCCAGGCCCGTCTCGCCGGCACCATTATTATCAATAAAACCGACTTGGTCAGCGCCGCCGAGCGCCGCACCGTGGAGACGACCCTCACCCGGCTCAATCCCGACGCGCGCATTCTCACCGCCCGCTACGGTGCCGTCCCTGCCGATATTTTTGCGGGCACCAAGACCCCGTTGACCGAAATCGACGCGCCCGCCTCAACGCACGACCACCCGCCGCATGATCATGCGGCACACGCGCATCACGATCACCATGATTGCGACCATGCCACCTGCAACCATCCAGAACACGACCACGACCACAGCCATGACCACGCGCATCAAGACGCGCTCGGCTTCGCCTCCTGGTCGAGCACGCTGGACTCGGTCTGCGATATCGATGCTCTCCGCCGCGTGCTTGATGACGCAGCCGATGGGCAATTTGGCATCATCGCGCGGCTGAAAGGCCTGGCGCGCGCCGGGCGCGGTTGGGTCCAGTTTGACGTCGCCGGGCACCGCGCCAGCGTCACCGCCTTTGCCGCCCCCGCCGATGAGCAGCCGCGCGTCATCGCCATCGGTCGCGATCTCAACGAAGCGGCGCTGGCAACAGCGTTCGCCGGATGCGCCTTGCGTCTCGCCGCCGAATAACTGCGACAACCTGGAGAGTGCGTATAATGAATTACGAACAATTTTTCGCAACCCAGCTCGATCAACTCCGCCGCGAGGGGCGTTATCGGGTCTTCGCGGATATCGAACGCCATGCGGGTAATTTCCCGCACGCAACCCAATATGGCGAGAGCGGCGAACGCGAAGTTACCGTCTGGTGCTCGAATGATTATCTGGGCATGGGCCAGCATCCAACCGTGCTCAGCGCCATGCATAGCGCGCTGGATCGCTGCGGGGCAGGGGCGGGGGGCACGCGCAATATCGCGGGCACCAATCATTTTCACACCGTGTTAGAGCGTGAACTGGCCGACCTCCATAATAAAGATTCCGCTCTGCTGTTTAATTCCGGCTATATGTCCAACTGGGCGTCGCTCTGCACCCTGGCTGCGAAGCTGCCGCAATGCGTGGTGGTATCAGACGCGCTCAATCACGCCTCGATGATCGAAGGCATTCGTCACAGCCGCGCTGAATGCGTGGTGTTCGAGCATAACGACCCCGCCGATCTTGCACGCAAACTTGCCGCCATCGATCCCGCCCGCCCGAAACTCGTCGCCTTTGAAAGCGTCTATTCGATGGATGGTGACGTGGCCCCGATCAAAGCGATTTGCGATGTGGCCGATCAATATGGCGCGATGACCTATCTCGATGAGGTCCATGCCGTCGGCCTGTACGGCCCGCGCGGCGGCGGTATTTCCGAGCGTGACGGCTTGGCGCACCGGATTAGCGTGATTGAGGGCACCCTCGCCAAAGGCTTCGGTGTGATCGGGGGCTACATTACCGGCTCGCACGCTTTGTGCGATTTCATCCGCTCCTACGCATCAGGGTTCATTTTCACCACAGCCTTGCCGCCCACCGTCGCCGCGGGTGCAATCGCCAGTATTCGCCATCTCAAATCGAGTGACGCGGAACGCATCCGCATGCATGAGCGCGTCGCCCGCTTGCGCGCGAAACTCGATCAAGCGAACGTCCCGCACCTCGCCAATCCCAGCCATATCGTGCCGGTCATGGTCTGGGATGCCAGCCTGTGCAAAGATATCAGTGACACGTTGTTAGAACGCTTCGGGATTTATGTGCAGCCAATCAACTACCCGACGGTACCGCGCGGTACCGAACGGCTGCGCCTCACCCCGTCACCCTTGCATAGCGACGCAGACATGGATCACCTCGTCGAGTCCCTTGCAACCATCTGGCGCGAACTCTCGATCCGCCGCGCCGCATAACGGTTCGAGATCAGGGGTGTCGGCTTACGCCGCCGACACCTCCCTTATCGGCACCGGCAGCCGTGCGGCAAAATCGCGCGGCACCACCATCCAGAATCGCGGTAACACCCGGTCCCAATCATTAAGCAACATCGCCGCAAACCGACTTTGGGTTTCACCCACATGCTCGCTGACCAAACCCCGCACATGATCCGCCCAATACCCCGTTGGCACGCGCTGCCATGATAAAGTGTCCGGGTTAATCCGCTTCTCAAACGTCTCGTCCTCATCATAAACAAACGCAACGCCGCCGGTGAACCCTGCGCCGAAATTACCGCCCACGGGGCCGAGGATCACCACCACCCCGCCGGTCATATATTCGCAGGCATTCGACCCAGCACCCTCAATCACCGCAACGGCGCCGGAATTGCGCACCGCAAACCGCTCGCCGGCCTGACCTGCGGCAAATAGCCGACCCGATGTTGCGCCATATAGCACCGTATTGCCAATAATTGTGTTCTGATTACTGATCAGGGTCGAGGAGGGGGCAGGGCGCACAATAATCGTGGCACCTGATAGGCCTTTACCGACATAATCATTGGCATCACCAAACACCTCAAGCTTCAGGCCCCGCACCGCGAACGCCCCGAGCGATTGCCCAGCCGAACCGCGCAACCGCACCGTGACATGATCAGGCTGCAACGCGCTGCCGCGCAAGGTGCGCACAATGCGCGATGAAAACTTGGTGCCAATCGCGCGATGGGTATTTCTGATCGCATATTGCAATTGCATTTTTTCGCCGCGCTCGAAAAAACCTGCGGCGTCATTGATCATTTGCGCATCGAGCGATTCCGGCACCGGGGTTCGTTCCTCGCGTGAGCAATAGCGGGTGAATGGCCCAGGGTCCGCCTGCGCCAAAATCGCGTTCAAATCGAGGTCATCCAAATAATCCGCCCCGCGCGAAACCTGACGCAGTAAATCACTGCGACCAATCACATCAGCGAGGCTGCGCATCCCGAGCGAGGCGAGAATTTGCCGGACATCTTCAGCGATAAACGAAAACAGATTGATCACCTTCTCCGGTGATCCATCAAATTTCGTCCGCAACGCCTCATCCTGCGTACACACCCCAACCGGGCAGGTATTGGAATGGCATTGCCGCACCATAATGCAGCCCATCGCTACGAGTGAGGCGGTGCCGATGCCAAACTCCTCGGCGCCTAACATCGCGGCAATCACCACGTCCCGTCCGGTCTTGATGCCGCCATCGGTGCGTAGTCGCACAGTATGGCGCAGCCGGTTCAACATCAGCACCTGATGCGCCTCAGAAAGCCCCATCTCCCATGGCAGGCCTGCATGTTTGATCGAGCTTTGCGGGCTCGCCCCGGTGCCACCGGAATGACCCGAAATCAAAATCGAGTCCGCTTTTGCTTTCACCACCCCCGCCGCAATCGTGCCAATGCCTGAGCGCGAGACCAGCTTCACGCACACGCTGGCTTCGGTGTTGATTTGCTTCAAATCATAAATAAGTTGAGCCAAATCCTCGATCGAATAAATATCATGATGCGGCGGCGGGCTGATCAACATCACCCCCGGCGTCGCATGGCGCAGTTTCGCGATCAGCTCGGTCACTTTCGGCCCTGGCAGCTGTCCGCCCTCGCCTGGCTTGGCGCCTTGCGCAATCTTGATCTCGATCTCGCGGCAATTATTCAAATATTCAGCGGTAACCCCAAACCGACCCGAGGCAATCTGCTTGATCGCTGACGACGCGTTATCGCCATTCGGTCGCGGCGTCGCCCGCGCCGGATCTTCACCGCCCTCACCAGAATCCGAGCGCGCACCAATCCGGTTCATCGCAATCGACAAAGTCTCATGCGCTTCCGGGCTTAACGCGCCAAGGGAAATCCCAGGTGCCAGCAGGCGCTTGCGAATTTCGGTAATGCTCTCAACATCATCGACCGGAATCGCGACCCGCTTTTCGCTGCGAAAATCCAGCAAATCGCGCAACGCTACCGGCGGCTGGCTATGCACCGCATCGGCATATTTGCGGTATAATGTATAACTATCGGTGGCGACGGCGGTTTGCAGCATATGCACCATTTCGCCTTCAAACGCGTGGGTCTCACCACTGCGCCGGACCCGATACAACCCGCCCACCGGCAACGCGATCACATCGCCTTGCCAGGCGGCTGCATGCAACTCCAGGATTTTATGCGCAATTCCCGGCAGTCCAATTCCCGAAATGCGCGACGGCATACCCGGAAAAAATTCCGCCACTAACGCGCGTGACAGCCCAATCGCCTCGAAATTATAGCCACCCCGATAGGAGGAAATCACCGAAATGCCCAGCTTGGACATAATTTTCAGCAAGCCCTTATCAACCGCTTTCTTAAACCGGCCCACGCAATCCTTAAGTGAAACATCGCCGAACAAGCCACGCCGATGCCGGTCGGCAATGCTTTCTTGCGCCAGATACGCATTCACCGTGGTCGCACCAACACCAATCAATACCGCGAAATAATGCACATCCATACACTCGGCAGCGCGCACATTCAGGCTGGTAAAGGTCCGCAGCGATTGCCGCACCAAATGCGTATGCACCGCACCGGTCGCCAAAATCATCGGGATGGGCACCCGCTCATCGCCAAACGCCTCATCGGTCAAAATGACATGGGTGCATCCCTCGCGCACCCCTTCCTCGGCCTCGCGCCGGATCCGCTCAATCGCCGCGCGCAACCCTGCTTCGCCATCAGCCGCCGCAAAGCTGCAATCCACCACGCACGCCGATGCGCCCATATAAGCGCGCATCGCATCAAACTCAGCCGTCGATAAAACCGGACTATCAAGCTGCAACAAATCGCACTGGCTGGAATCTTCCTCCAACACATTACCCAAATTGCCCAGCCGCGTTTTTAGCGACATCACCTGTGATTCGCGCAAACTATCAATCGCCGGATTAGTCACTTGCGAAAAGCTTTGCCGGAAATAATGATGCAACGCCCGATAACGCGGCGATAGTACCGCGATGGGCGTATCATCGCCCATCGAGCCCACCGCCTCATTCGCATCCTCGACCATCGGATGCAGCAATAATTCGAGTTCTTCCAGGGTAAACCCAACCGCCCGTTGACGTTGGCGCAATTCGGTCGGCTCAAAGCGCACCGGTTCGGGCGCATCGGTTTTCACGAGCCGGTCAATTACGGTAATCCGCTTGGTCCAGGCGCCAAAATCCTGACGGCCTGCTAATTCATCCATCAACTCGTTGGCATGCCTAAATCGTCCGGTTGCGAGGTCAACCGCAATCGTCTCGCCCGGCCCAACCCGGCCCCGCTCGCGAATATTGCTCTCATCGCGTTGCACCATGCCGGTCTCTGAGCCGACAATCAGCATGTGATCGTTCGTGATCGTATAGCGCAGTGGCCGCAACCCGTTGCGATCCAGCCCGGCAATCACCGACAACCCATCGGTCGCGGTAATCGCCGCTGGCCCATCCCACGGTTCCATCACCGCATTGCAATAGCCGATCAAGTTCCGGTGTGCCTCGGGCATCATCGCATCAATCCCCGGTGCGGGCGGGATCAACAAGGTCTTGGCCATCGGCGCATCACGCCCGGCGCGCACTAACAATTCAAATACCGCATCAAGCGTCGCGGTGTCGGAACTCCCCGCCTGGATCACCGGCTTCACATCATCCAAATGGTCATCCAGCAACCCTGCGGCCAGCCGGGTTTCGTGGCTTTTCATCCAGTTGACATTGCCCGCCAGCGTATTGATTTCGCCATTATGCGCCAGCATCCGAAACGGCTGGGCCAGGCGCCAGGTCGGAAAAGTGTTGGTGGAATAACGCTGATGGTAAATCGCAAACCGTGAAACAAACCGCTCATCGAGCAAGTCGGGATAAAAATCGGTCAGGCTTTGAGCGAGAAACATCCCCTTATAAATAATCGATCGGCAGGACAGCGAACAAATATACAACTCATTGATCTGCTCGGTGATCGCCGCTTTTTCGATGCGGCGGCGAATAACATATAAATCCAGCTCGAACTGCGCCTCACTGCGCAGCAACGCGTTATGGATCATGATTTGCTCAATCTCAGGCCGCGTCGCATTGGCTTTTTCGCCGATGCACGCAACATCAATTGGCACCTGCCGCCAGCCGTAAATCCGATAACCGAGTGCGAGTATTTCGGTCTCGATAATTTGCCGACAGGTTTCTTGCGCGCCCAAATCAGTCTTGGGTAAAAACACCATCCCCACGCCAATCGGCCCCGGATGCACCCGGTCGCCGCCGCGCTCCACGGCGTCGGCAAAAAAATCCCGTGGAATTTCCACATGAATTCCCGCACCATCCCCGGTTTTGCCATCCGCATCGACCGCACCGCGATGCCACACGGCGCGCAACGCATCGATGCCCGCTTGCACCACATCGCGCCGCTTCTCGCCGTCCAAAGCGGCAATCAGCCCAACCCCGCACGCATCATGTTCCTGCGTGGCATCATAGGTTCCGTGCAAACGCGCGGCGTTTTCCTGCCACGCCGCGACAAATTCCGCACCCGTCTCAATGGTCATCATATTACTCCGCCGCACTCGCCATTGCCGAACTTGCCTGCGCCTGCAAGCGCCGATGGATCGCGGCCGCCGCATCGCGACCATCCTTAATTGCCCACACCACCAAGCTCGCCCCGCGCACAATATCCCCCGCCGCAAAAACCCCCGGCAGCTTGGTCTCGAAGCGAACAGGATCAATCGCCAACGTGCTCCAACGGGTCACACCCAGGCCAGGCTGATCAAACGCCTTTGGCAAATCCTCAGGATCAAAGCCCAACGCTTTAATCACCAAGTCAGCCTCCAGCGTGAACCCGCCATCCTCCATCGGCTCAATCGCTTGCCGCCCGGAGCCATCAACCAGCCCCAACCGCATCCGCTGTGCGCGCACCGCGCGAACCTTGTCATCGCCCAAAAACGCCTCAGGCGCCGCGAGCCAGCGGAACTCAACGCCCTCATCCTCGGCATTCGCCACTTCCCGCAACGAGCCCGGCATATTCGCCCGATCGCGCCGATACAGGCAGGTCACCGAGGCCGCATTTTGGCGCACTGCGGTGCGCACACAATCCATCGCGGTATCGCCCCCGCCAATCACCACCACGCGCTTGCCCGCCGCATTCAGCGCGCCTGACTCGTAATCAGGCACCGCATCGCCCAGCCCCTGGCGATTAGAGGCAATCAAATAATCAAGGGCGGGCACAATCCCCGCCAGCCCCGCACCCGGCCCGCCAATATCGCGCGGCTGATACACCCCGGTCGCAATCAGCACCGCGTGATGCCGCGCCTGTAATTGCGCAAAACTCATCGCGCCGCCGATATCCACGTTCAAATGAAACTGCACACCGCCATCAATCAGCCAAGCGGTGCGCCGCTCAACCACCGATTTCTCCAGCTTGAAACCCAGAATCCCA
>JAJZEG010000003.1:38331-40857 GCA_021828605.1 Pseudomonadota bacterium
CTACCCGATCATGCGGATGATACACGCTGACCTGATAGCCTAATTGCCGCAACGCCTCCGCCGCCGCTAACCCGGCAGGCCCCGCACCAATAATCCCCACCGATTCCGCACGCTCCCGGCGCGGGCGGATCGGGCGCACCCAACCCTCGGCAAACGCGGTCTCGGTAATATGCCGCTCAATCGCGCCAATGGTGACGCTCGAAAAGCCCTTCTCGATCACGCAGTTGCCTTCACAGAGCCGATCCTGCGGACAAATCCGCCCGCAAATTTCGGGAAATGTGTTGGTCGCCGCCGAAATCTCATAGGCTTCTTCGAGCCGACCCTCAGCGGATAATTTCAACCAGTCGGGAATATTATTGCCCAGCGGACAATGGATTTGACAAAACGGAATCCCGCATTGCCCGCACCGGCTGGCCTGGGTCGCCGCCGCCGCAGGGTCAAACCCGCGATAAATCTCATCAAAATCCGCAGCCCGCTCATGGACCGTGCGTTTCGCGGGCGTTTCCTGCGGTGCGGAAATGAAACGCTGCATTTTCGGCAGCGACCACGGCACTGACGCCCCGCCAACCGACTTCACAGGCTCATTGCTGGATGCCATTGCACAACTCCGTTACCACAAAAGGACTATTCACCCCTCCTTAGCCCCGGAATCACCATAAATCCAGCAATAAAACGCAATTAGGGCATAAATAATGTCCTAGTATAGGGCATTTTCAGCGCAACCCAGCTAATCCAATCGCGCATTACCCAAAATTAGGCATCAAATCGGGCTTAATGCGGTTTTTGCCCAGGAGGCCGATACCGCGCCAAATAAGCGGGCACCACCAAATCAATCGGCGTCGGCGTAATCCCGAGCGCCTCAAGCCCCGGCAGCCCCGGTGCCGCCACATTATCCGATTGCAAAAGCACCAGCTGATCGCGGGTCAGTAACTGGCCCGGCAATCGCTCCAACAAGGCCGCCTGCAGCCGCGCCACCCAGAGCGGCACAGGCACCAATAATCGCGCCCGCCCGGTTTCGCGCACAATATAAGCGAGCAATTCGCGAAAACTCAAAATATCCGGCCCACCCAACTCATAAAGCGGGGCGCCATCGCGCTGATCAATCGCGGCCATCACCGCATCCGCTACGTCATTGACGTAAACCGGCTGAAACCGCGTCGCCCCGGCAATCACCGGCAACATCGGCGCTGAAGCCGCCATTGCGCCAAACCGGTTAAAAAACTGATCTTCGGGCCCAAACACGATCGAGGGCCGCAAAATCACCGCGTCGGCAAATGCCGCGCGCACCGCCGCCTCGCCCCGGCTTTTGCTCGCGGCATACTGGCTCTTGCTCGCCGGATCAGCGCCAATCGCCGAAATCTGCACCAGCCGCGCCACCCCTTCGGTGCGCGCATGCGCCGCAATCAGCCCAGCCCCCTTGTGATGGATCCGCTCGAAATCCCCGGAACGCTGCTCGGCCAGGATTCCCACCAAATTAATCACGCAATCCGCCCCGGCCACGGCCCGCTGCACCGCATTCGGGCTGGTCAGCGGCGCATAAACCGGCACAACCTGGCCAACCCCGCCCAGCATCCGCAACCCATTGGCCCCCGCCATATCGCGCCCGGCGGCCCGCACCACATAACCAAGGTCGGCCAGCCGCTTTACCACATGCCGGCCGATAAACCCGGCCGCGCCAAATACCGTCGCAATTTTATGCGTCGTCATGCCAATCCCTTATCCATGCTAAACCTCGATCCATCTGGATGTATCGGCGATGTTTCGATCCTATCACATAATTTGCAACTTCCAGCACAGAAATCGCACACCCCACCGGCCAACCTGATCAGCCAAGCTCGGCCCGGATAATTGACGCGCCCGGCTCACTTCGCTAAGTCGACATCCGTTCGGTGCACCGGCCCAGGTGGCGAAATGGTAGACGCGCAGGTTTCAGGTACCTGTGGCCGCAAGGCTGTGGAAGTTCGAGTCTTCTCCTGGGCACCACCTTTTTTTGCACTAGCCCAATAATCAGCCCAGTTTGGACCCGACATCACCATGAGCGAAACCTTGTTCGCCAACGGCGCAACCATTCATGTGCATCAGCATGACCTGCCTGATTCCATCACCTTCACCGGCATGGTCGCCATCGATACTGAAACCATGGGTCTCGAAGCCAGGCGGGATCGCCTTTGTCTGGTCCAGCTCTCCGCCGGCGATGGCACCGCCCATCTGGTGCAGCTGATCCCGCCATCGCTCGGCGGTCGCGGCGATGATTGCCCCAACCTGAAACGCCTGCTCGCCGATCCCACAATCACCAAATTATTTCATTTCGCCCGCTTTGACGTCGCCATGCTGCGCCGTTCGCTCGGGGTGGTGGTCGCCCCGGTGATTTGCACCAAAATCGCCTCGAAACTGGTGCGCACCTATACCGACCGTCACGGCCTCAAGGATCTCTGCCGCGATCTGCTCGGTATCGAGATTTCCAAACAACAACAAACCAGTGACTGGGGTTCGCCCAACCTGACCCCGGAGCAATGCGCCTATGCC
>JAJZEG010000029.1 GCA_021828605.1 Pseudomonadota bacterium
CGGCGCGGTTCAGCGTGTAGAAATGAAATTCGGTGACGCCGTTGGCTTGCAGGAGGCGCACCTGCTCAGCGGCGATGCTGGCGGCGACCAGTTGCCTGGTTTCCGGTTCATCATCGAGACCATCGAACATATCGGCCATCCAGGCCGGGATGCTGGTGCCGCCCATGGCGCTGATGCGCTGGGCCTGAGCGAAATTGGAGACCGGCATGATGCCGGGGATGATCGGCGCGGTGATGCCTGCGGACCGGGCCCGGTTGAGAAAATCGAGATATTTGTTGGTGTCGAAAAACACCTGGGTGATCGCGCTGCTGGCGCCAGCATCGAATTTGCGGCGCAGATGTTCGAGATCCGCTTGCGGGCTGGCGGCCTGGGGATGGGTTTCGGGATAGGCCGCGACCGAGATTTCGAAATCACCGATGCGTTTTAGCCCAGTCACCAGATCGGCGGCGAAATCATAGCCGCTCGGGTGCGGCTGGTAGGGTGCACCGCCCGGCGGATCGCCGCGCAAGGCGACGATATGGCGCACCCCGGCATCCCAATAGCGGCGGGCAACCGCATCGACCTCAGCGCGCGAGGCGGCGACGCAGGTGAGATGCGCGGCGGGGACCAGGCTGGTTTCGGCCAGCAGGCGGGTGATGGTGGCGTGGGTGCGTTCCTGGGTCGAGCCGCCCGCGCCATAGGTGACCGAGACAAAGCGCGGTTGCAGCGGGGCCAGCCTGCCGATGCAGGCCCAGAGCTGGGTTTCCAACGCTTCGGTTTTGGGTGGAAAAAATTCGAAGGAAATGCGGGGCGGGGCCAGGGACGAGGACGAGTGCATCGGGGAGTCGTGGCAGGAACCGGCGGCGGGTTCAAGGGTTGGCGCGCGCTAAAATGCAGCGCCGCTTTCGGCGCATTGACGGCGCGACGAACGATCTGCTTGAATAATAAAATTAGTGAACTGTCATTTTGGAGTGCTGATGATGACGGCTTTGATTGATGTGATGGATTTGAAGAAAAGCTATGGCACGCATGAGGCTCTGGCGGGTGTTTCATTTTCGCTGGGGGCGGGTGAGATTGTCGGGTTATTGGGGCCGAACGGCGCCGGTAAAACCACGTTGATTGGCTGTGTGCTTGGCTTTTTGTTGCCCAATGGCGGATCGGTGCGGCTGTTTGGCGAGGACACCGCGCATTTATCGCCCCAGGCGCGTGGGCGGATTGGCTTTGTACCGCAAACGATGACCGGCTTCACCTGGTTCAAGGTGGGCGAACTGGTTGCGTATTTGGGCAAGTTTTACGCCACACCGCTCAAGCCGGTACCAGCCTGGCTGCTCGATTGGGCCGGGCTCGATATGAAGGTACGGGTTAAGGCGCTGTCCGGCGGGCAGAAGCAGCGGCTGGCGATTTTGCTGGCGATGCGCCATGAGCCGGATTTGCTGGTGCTGGATGAGCCGGTGGCGAGCCTCGATCCGCAGGCGCGGCTCGATTTCATTGGGCTGATTGCACAATTTTGCCATGACACCGGGCGTAGTGCCCTGATTTCATCACATATTTTGTCGGATCTGGAAAAAATCGCGACGCGGGCGATTTTCATGCGGCGCGGGGTGATTGTGCATGACACGCCGATGGCGCGGTTTCGCACGGCGATGCGCTGGGTCGAGGCGGAGCCTGCCGCCTTACCCGATGCGGTCAGGGTGTTGGCCACCGAGCGCGACAGCGGGGCCTTACTGGTTGATGGTTGGGATGAGGCGATGGCGGACGCGGTCGGCGCGCGGCTAGGGCGGGCGATTGCGGTGCGGCGACCGGATTTGGAGACCGCGTTTCTGGAAATCACCCGATGAGACCGCGTTTGCTGGCGGCTGCGTTGCACAATTACGCGCGTCCGATTTTCGTGCGCGAAAATCAGATGTTGCTCTCCGCAGCAATGTTTTCGATCTCGGCCGTCATGGGCTTCGCCTTGCAAGTGCATTTTATTCGCCTGCATGGCGTGCGCGCGCTATTTGCCCATCAATCGCCCGCCGTGATGATGTGGTGGCTGATGAGCTTTATGCTGACCGGCGGCGTCGCGCGACATTATTGGCGGCAGATCACCGCCGGGATCGCGGCTGCCGTGCCCGGTTTGATCGATGCGGAATATGCAGCGATTTTGCTTATGTTTGCCCTGGTGCTCGGCGTGCTGACGGCGCCGTTTATCGCCTTGGGCGCGCCGGTAATTGGCAGCATGGCATTGGCCTCGATCGCGATGGTGGTGGGGGGTGCAGCCGGTGCCACGGTACCCACCGGGCAGGTGGGTTGGGTGCGGCGGCTGAGCGGCCTGGCGATGCTGCCCTTCTTCTTTTTGGCCTTCATTCCGGGAATGCTGGGGCGGGTGGTATTTGCGCCGCCCAGCGTGGCGGCGGTGATTTTGTTGATCGGGCTTGGCTTGATCGGGTCGGGACTGCGCTATTTTCCGGCGAAGGCGCTGTTGCAAACCGATGCGCTGGAGGGTGCGATTGAGCGGCAGGGGGTTAAATCAGCCAATATCAACGCGGTTGGCGGGATTTTTGCGGCGCTGGGCCGGGTGCTGCGCTGGCAGCCGCGCTGGAT
>JAJZEG010000125.1 GCA_021828605.1 Pseudomonadota bacterium
ACCCCGAAAAAACCGACATAAAACGGGCCAACCCAAAAATCGAATAAATCACCGCCAATCAATGTGCCGCCGCGGACGCGGTATTTTTGTTCAAAGCTAAGCATCGCCATCGGGTTGGTCCTTTCCGTGCCCTTGATCGATCGTGCCGGTGGTCCCCGAGCCTCGCACTGCGAGCCTCGGGGTTCCGGTCACGCTGAGCGTGAAGGCTATTTGCTCGCCGGCATCGACGACATTTGCGCGGTCGTCATCGCCGGTGCGCCACCCAGCCAATCGAAGCGGGGCGTGCTGAGCAGGATGAAGTGAATCAGCAGAGCCAACACAAACAGGAATACCCCGAGTGCGGTGAGAACTCTGCGCGGATCGAACAGCAGCCACATGCGCCACATGATCTATCCTCCTTAACCAATGAGCGAGGTCAGATGACTGGCCCCGATCCGTGCGTGATTAAGCATCAGCATGGCATAGCCATGGGGTCCCGGAATCCAGGGGCGCCATTGCCAGACCAGGAAATGCGCGATCGCGGCGATCACGCAAAAAGCCAAAAAGCTCATCATGAATATCGAATGAAACTCTTTCGCTTCCCGTTCGGTAAGCCCGCTGAGCGAGCCTTCCCGTTCCTGTGTTGAGGTTGACATAACTACTCCGTTACCAAAAAACCCGATGCCTCGCGGCACCGCGCCGTTTCCGCGCGCACTCCACGCGGGGAGATGGACCCATCGGTCAGGATGGGTTGCCATAATTTTGCCCGGCCCTGCGCCGGAGCATGTGTGTGCGCCCTCATGCCGGCACCCGATCAGGGGCGGCGATGGCGAAATGCTGAACAGTCACCCGGTCACTCCCGGCATCGCGCGCCACCTGTTCGGCGCGCTCGCGCAATTGCTTGGCCGCAGAAATACGCACCAGGAACGGCTCGCGCTCCAACGCCCGATCCAGGGCGCGCAACGCCGCCTCGTCCCACAGCAGCACGGCATCAGACTTTGCTGGTGTGGCCTCGATCTTATCAAGCTCGGTGCCGAGCGGCAGGATGAAAAACAACGCATCGAACAAGGCGTTGCAATATTCCTGCACCACATAGGTCGCCCCGGCATAACCCATGAACGGCGTGCCGGTCGCGCGGCGAATAATCGCCCCTGGAAACGAGGCCGGAATATACATCGCCCGGCTGCCGCACTCGGCGGCATACATCCGCTCATTATAGGAGCCGAACAAAACCAAAGGCGGATTATCCCTGATTTTCTGACGCACCGCGTCGTTATCCGGTTTAACGCCGGGTTTGCGCTCGATGGCAAAATTGCACGGGATACCCAATTCCTCATGCAATAGCCGATGCAGCCCGCGCGCATAGGTCCGCGTCGCCACCACACCAAAACTGGCGGTGGCAAAAAAATCCTGGGTCACGCTCCGCCATAAATCCCAAATCGGCTTGATCGTCTCGGCCTTCTCGCGCGCAATGAACGGCTCAGGATCAAGCCCGGTCAATTCACCGAGCCTGCGCAAAAAATTGGTGGTGGCAAAAATCCCCATCGGCGCCATCAGATAAGGCTTGTCCAATTCCTCGCATAATTTGCGGCCAAATTCATGATACAAGCAAATATTCACGCTGGCATCACCAAGTTTCGCAATCTCCTTGATATCCGTGCCCAGCGGAAACACCAGATTGATCTCAGCACCCATCCCCTCAACCAGCCGCCTGATCTCCGCCAGATCCGAGCGCATATTAAACGTGCCATAGATCGGCCCGATCAGATTGATCAGCGGTTTTTCGCTCACCCGCGCCGCCCGCTTGGCGCGCGGATTACCAAACTCATTCCAGAGCCAAACCAACGCCCGATCCGCACTCTGCCACTGATCCTCATCGATGGTGCGCGGCAAAAACCGTTTCAGGTTCGATCCCTCCGGCGTCACCCCGCCGCCGATCATCTCGGCAATACTCCCGGTCACCACCACCGCAGGCTGCTTCTGATCGCCCACCGCCGCCGCGCGCTGCATCGGCCCTTCGGTGCCACTCATCGAGAGCGCGTCTTCATCGAGCCCGGTCACCACAATCGGCAATTCATGCGGCGGCAGCGCGTCGGTATAATGCAGCACCGCCGTCACCGGCAGATTTTCGCAGCCCACCGGCCCATCAATCACCACCCGCAGCCCCTTGATCGCGCTGAAGGCATACACCGCCCCCCAATAGCCGCCCGCCCGATCATGATCCTGCACTAACATGACGTCACCATCTTTTGCGCGGTGGTCGCATTCGTGGCGGGCGGATCAAAAAAACTGATCATCCGGGCAAACCGCTCGCGTCCCTGGCTCTGGGTATTGACAATCGCCGCCAGCGACGCCGCCCCCGCCGCGCCGAATACCGGTCGCGCCGAGACAATATTGGTGAAATAAACCGCCGGAATCCCTTGCTCCTTCGCCGCCTGCACCAAAGGCGTGGTGCCCAGCGCCAAATCCGGATTAACCGCGCGCATCGCCGCCAGATCCTGCTCGAGCGACGCGCGATATTGCACATGGGTTCCCTGCGCTTCGAGCCAGACCCGATCCGCATCGCTCCATTCAGTGCGC
>JAJZEG010000318.1 GCA_021828605.1 Pseudomonadota bacterium
CTTGCGGCAGATTATAGGCGAAACCGGCACCGACATCGAACGCGAAGCTGCCATAGGTGCCGCTATAGATATCGCCATAGCTGGCTGGCAGAGCGAGATGTTGCCATTTCTGATATGCGTACCCAACGCCACCGCCAATGAACGGCACGAAATTGGTGCCGGTCTGGAAGTCGTAGAATCCGTTCAGGAACACGCCATAGGTGTTCACACCGCCATGAACCGGGTTCGAGCCATTGAAATTATCAACCGCTTTACGGGCATTGTTGCGGAAGAAGTCGCCATCGACCTCGACGCGAAACCCGTTGCCGAGCCCGTAGCCGACGCCGATCTGGCCAGCATAATCGGGACGGAACTGGATATTGCCCGATTGACCAAGGCTGGCCGGGGCATAGTTGTAATGCTGATTCATCATCAGGTTGGTGCCAAGACCCAGGCTGACATAGGGGCCGGTGACGGGCGGCACTTGGGCCAGGGCCAGGCCCGGCAGGGCAACGGCAGCCAACAGGCTTGCAGCACCCAACAATTTTGCTCGAAGACGCATGGGAACACTCCAGTTTTTGTATGTGGCCGATAAGTGATTATCCAATTATCAAAGTCAAGTAGAGCGGCAAAATGCGTCAAGAAAATGGCCAGTTTGCCCGCAATGTCTCTATTGTGCCACGCAGCCGACCACCTGAAATGATAAATCGCTATTCGCAACGACCGCAGCGCCTGGTTCGGAACGTACCAACCAGCCGTTGAACAGGGTTGAGGGTTGCTGGTTCGCCCCGCTCGTGATGACGGTCAAAAACGCCGCCGCATCGGGGATTGCGCCGGCTGGCCGCACCACGCAGGCTTTGATGCTGACATGCAACCCATCGCGGGTGAAGCTGGAGCCGACCGGCAGTTTCAACCGGGTCACCGCGCCATCCTCCTGATCCAGCGCCGCGAGCACCGCGATTTCGCGCGGTCGCCAGATATTGGCGGTGGTCGGCAGCCCCGCCTGGGTGCTGTTCGGCGCGTCGGGCGTCGCGGGCGTTGCGGGTTGCCCCGGCATGACGGCCGGGGGCGGTGTCGCGGGAAGGGCGATGTTCGGCGGCGGCAAGGCCGTATTCGGCACGGCGGTTTGGGCCGCATTTGAGGGTGCGGTCAAAGGCTGGGCAACGGGGGGCATCGTGCTTTGATACGGATCGCTCGATTGCGCCTGGACGTTATGGATCGCGACGACAGGCAATAGTGCCGCGAGGCCGATGATGATGGCCACGCGCGAGCGAGGACGCCCGATCAGCTTGTTCACGGCTTTAATCCAGCCGACAATCCGGTTGACGGCGCGGCTGAGGGCTTGGCGGCGTTTTTAGTTGAGCTGGCCAAATTCGCAGCGCTGAACACAAACTTACCGAGCAGCGACTCGATATTGATCGCGGATTGGGTGACTGTGATCGCTTGACCCGCTTTGAGCATGGTGTTTGAGCCGCCCGGAGAAATCGAGAGATAATCGCCGCCGAGCAAGGAAGCGCTCTCGATGGCCGCCGAACTGTCGCTGGGCACTTTCAGGGTCGGATCGACCGCGAACTTCACGATCGCCTCATAGCTGGTGGGATTCAAGCTGATGGTGGTGACATGGCCGACGGTAACGCCTCCGATTTTGACCGCCGAGCCGACTTGCAGCGCGCCGACCGAGCCGAACTGGGCGGAGAGCGGATAGCCCGATACCGCGCTGGTATTGCTGCGGGTGAACGCAAAGACCAAAAAGGCGGCAGCGGCGGCAATGACCAGGAGACCGGTGACGATTTCGACAGAACGCGTGCGCATGATTATGATCGAGTTCCCGCAGTGAATAATGAAAGACAGGCCGCGTGGCGCGGGCTCATTCCGGCGTCCAGGGCTGGTAGCCGCCCTTGCCCGGGTTGGACCCGATCGCCTTGCCGCCATAACCCGGCGGGCGATAGGCCTGCGCGGTGCCGGTGAGGTTGGGTTGGTACGGCGCTTGCCAAGCCTGACGGGATGCGGCGGGCAAGGGCGCATCGGTAATGAAATGCAGCCAGGCGTGCCATTCCGGCGGCACCAGCGAGGCATCGCGCGCACGGTTGGCATAGACCACCCACCGACGTTTGCGACCATCCGGACGGGTGGCGCGCCGTTCTTCGAAATAGCGATTGCCAAACTCATCGCTGCCCGCACCCAGGCCCTGACGGAGGGTATTGAGCACCAGACCCGGATTGATCAACAAAGCAGGCCACCCGCCCAAATCGCTGAGAGTCGGTTTCGCGCTCTGTTTGCCGCCAGTGCCGGTATTGGTCATTCATGCTCTATACCGTGCCAGCGGCAACTGGTCTATGCCGCGCTGCACAAAGATACGGGCCGGAAAAAGCCGGTATTTTGTGGTGGGAGCGAAAAATCACCACAAGATGCGGGGTAAGCCTCTGGCAAGCCGGATCGAGTCGCGCTAGACTGGCGCCATGAAAAAATCCCAGGGTCCATGGCGTGGTGTTCGCTTGTCGGCGGTTGACGCTGACCCGACCGGGGATGGGTTGACCTCGGCGCAAGGGGTGATCCCGGTCGATTGGCCGGATCAGTGC
>JAJZEG010000012.1 GCA_021828605.1 Pseudomonadota bacterium
CAATCCGTGATCGAACTGGATCCCGAAGGTGAGACGGCGCCATTTTGGCTGGCGGTTGCATTGCCCGATCCGATTAACGCGGTATCGCTTGGGGTGGTGCTGCTCAGTCGCCCGAGGGCGGCGCAAAAGCTGGATGATGAAATGGCGACGCTCCTCGCGGTTGTTGCGTGCGAAGTATCGTTGGTCATGGCCGAAAGCCGGGCTGCGGACGCTTTGGCGGTCGCGCGCAAGTTTGAGGCCGCCGGAAAACGGTTTTCGTTTGTTGCACATGATATCAAAAATGTTGCCAACCAGCTCGGCTTGGTTATCGACAATGCGCAGCGTCACATGGCTGATCCCGATTTTCAGGCGGATTTGATCAGCACCGTTCGCGAATCAGTTGAGAAAATTCGGGCGATGATTTGGCGGCTGGATCAGGCAGATCCGGCTGGAACGGCACAATTTGATGTACATGCACGGTTACAGGAAATTCTTGCGCGACGTGATCAGGTTCGGCTTGACGTCGCCGACGGGCAATCGGCAATTTCAATTGATCCTTTATCCTTCGACATGATTATCAATCATCTGTTGGATAACGCGCAGGAGGCGAGTGTCGCCCCGCAATCCGTATGGGTTACGGTGCGCCATGAGCCGGGGTGGGTGACCATCGGCATTGTGGATCATGGCTGTGGGATGAGTGCGCGTTTTGTGCGCGAGCACCTGTTCAAGCCATTTTCTTCAGATAAAACCCTGGGTTTTGGCTTGGGTGCGTTTCAGGCGCGCGAGTTGATTGTGCAAGCGGGCGGTAGTTTGGCGGTGACCAGCGCGCAAGGGGTCGGCACCACGATGACGGTGCGTCTGCCCGCGCTCGGGGCGATCGAGGCATCACCGCCGCCAGCTTGGGCTGGGATAAACCATGGTTCATAATCCAAGTATTGAGCAGAGTTTGCTCATCGTTGAGGATGATTCCGGGCTTTGTCGACAATATAAATGGGCGTTTCCAGGATGTGCGGTGCTGATCGCGGGTGATCGTGCGCAAGCGGTGGAGCTTGCGCAGAGGGCGCAGCCGCTGGTCGCGATTATTGATTTGGGGCTGCCGCCCGATCCCGATGGGATTAGCGAGGGCTTGGCAATTCTGGATGCGCTGTGTCGTGCGGTGCCGACGATAAAGGTGATTGTGGCAACCGGAAACGGTAAGCGCGAGAATGCGCTGTTGGCGATTGGGCGCGGCGCGTATGATTTTTTCGAGAAGCCGGTCGATATCGCGGTGTTGCGGATTATTGTTGATCGGGCATTTCGGCTTTGTGCGTTAGAGCAGGAGAATCGTCGGCTCAACGCTGAAGCGAACACATCTTTGCTTCCTCGGGTGATTACCGGGTCGGAATCGATGGCTGCTATTTGTCGCACGATTGAAAAGCTCGCGCCGGCGACAGCGCCGGTATTATTGTTAGGAGAAAGTGGCACCGGCAAGGAGATTTTGGCGCAGTCGCTGCATGAATTGGGGACGCGCGCCAAGGCACCCTTCATCGCGATTAATTGCGGTGCAATCCCAGAGCCATTGCTGGAATCCGAGTTATTTGGCCATGAAAAAGGTGCCTTTACCGGGGCGATCAAGCAGACCCTCGGGCGCATTGAGCTGGCGCAGGGCGGGACGCTATTTTTAGATGAGATTGGTGATCTGCCGTTAGGCTTGCAGGTCAAAATATTGCGGTTTTTGCAGGAAAGCGTGATTGAACGGGTCGGAGGGCGGCGTCCAATTGCGGTTGATGTGCGCATCGTGTCGGCAACGCATCAAAATCTGGATGCGTTGGTGGCAACGGGACGGTTTCGGCTCGATTTATTATTTCGGCTCAATATTGTCAGCGTTCATATCCCGCCATTGCGCGATCGGGGTGGGGATGCGGTGTTGTTGGGACGATTTTTCCTTAATCGCTTCGCTCAGGAGCAAAATCGGCCTGGACTTAATTTTGCCGAATCAGCCCTTGCCGCTTTGATGCGTCATGATTGGCCGGGGAACGTGCGCGAGCTGGAAAACCGGGTTCGCCGGGCGGTGATTATGGCTGATCAGCAGCATATTGAGGCGCGTGATTTGGATTTGGCAGAGGTTGCGCCGTTACCGGTCCGTGATTTGCGACAGGCGCGGCGGGAGGCTGAACGGCAGGCAATTCAACTGGCTTTGGCGCGGGCTGATGGGTCGATCAGTGCAGCGGCGAAGTTGCTGGGTGTTAGTCGTCCAACTTTGTATGGGTTGATTGATAATTTGGGCTTGAGTGATGCGGTGAAGGCGGACCGCGAGGTTGATCGGGTTGAACCGATTGATGACGTGGAGGGTTCGGTTGGTAACCAGGCATAGGATGAGGAGACAGGGAATGCCGGAATTGCGTCGATCTCGCGCTTATGGGTGGATCATTGCGGGTGGTTTGCTGGTCGCGTCCATGGGGGGTACGGCGATGGCGCGGGCAGCGCAGCCGCGATCGTTTCAGCAGGCGCAGGCGGCGCTGACGCAAGGTAAATTGTTAGATGCGCGGCTCGATTTATTGAACACAGTCCGGCAGCATCCGCATGATGCAGCGGC
>JAJZEG010000187.1 GCA_021828605.1 Pseudomonadota bacterium
CGCGACCCGCGCCACGCGGATCACCCGCCCGTGCTTTGTGGTCGATCATCAGCGGGTGATATTGCCGAGTTTCGGTGCCTATACCGGCGGCCTCGATGTCAATGCGCCACCGATCCGGCGACTGTTTCCGCGCGGCGGACAGGTGTTTCTGCTGGGCACGGAGCAGGTGCACGCTTTTGCGCTGGCCGATACCGCGCGTGGAGCTGCAAGCGGGCCATGAACCGATCACTGGTTTGGTTTCGTAATGATTTACGTCTCGGCGACAATCCGGCTCTCGATGCCGGGGTCGCTGGCGGCCCGGTGACATTGGTTTATGTGCTCGATGACGCCGCTTCATGGGGGGGTGCGTCATTATGGTGGCTGCATCATTCGCTGGAGCGACTGGGTACAGCGATTGCCGAACGCGGCGGCGCGCTGGTGCTGCGGCGCGGCGATTCGCGCTCGATCATCCCGGCTTTGGCCCGCGAGATCGGCGCCGCGTCGGTGCAGGCCGGGCGGGCGCATGAGCCATATCTGCGCGCGATCGACCGCGAGGTTGCCGCCTCGTTACAGGCGCTGGGCATCGGGTTTCACCGGCATCGCTCGGCATTGGCGCTGGCCCCTGAGTCGGTGCTGAACCAGTCGGGTGCGCCGTATGGGGTCTATACGCCGTTTTCGCGACAATGTTTCGAGCGGTTCACGCCGCGTCCGCCGATTGCGCCACCTTTGAGCCTTGCCCCCGCCCTGGCTGTTCGCAGCGACGACCTCGCCGATTGGGGCCTGCTGCCGCGCGCCCCCGATTGGGCCGGTGGCTTGCGGGCGAGCTGGACTCCGGGCGAGGCAGGCGCGCAGGCGCAACTGGCCGCCTTTGGCGCCGCGCAGCTCGATCACTATGATCTGACCCGCAATCTGCCGGGCGTCGCGGGCACCTCGATGCTCTCGCCGCATTTGCATTGGGGCGAGATTGCGATCGATGCGGTGTGGCGGGCCGCGGACGCGTTACCGACATCGCGCAATGAGGGCAAACAAACCTATTTGAAGGAATTGCTCTGGCGCGAATTTGCCGCCTATCTGCTCTGGCATCACCCGACCATGGCTGAGGCACCGATGCGCGCCGCGTTTGCGCAGGTGCCCTGGCGCGATGCGCCCGATGAGCTGAGCGCCTGGCAGCGCGGCATGACCGGCGTGCCGATTATCGATGCGGGGATGCGCCAACTCTGGCAAACCGGCTGGCTGCATAATCGGGTGCGGATGATCGTGGCCTCGTATCTGGTCAAGCATTTGCTGATCCCCTGGCAAATGGGGGCTGCGTGGTTCTGGGATACGCTGGTCGATGCCGATCACGCCTCTAACGCGGCGTCATGGCAATGGGTGACCGGATCGGGCGTTGATGCGGCCCCGTATTTTCGGATTTTCAATCCGGTGTTGCAGGGCCTGAAATTCGACCCCGATGGCGCCTTTATCCGCCGCTTCGTGCCCGAGTTGGCGCGTCTGCCCGATGCCCATATCCATGCGCCGTGGGAGGCCCCGGCGCTGGTGCTGCGCGGTGCCTCGGTGCGGTTGGGGCAGAATTATCCGCACCCGCTGGTGGATTTGAAAACGGGCCGCGAGCGCGCGCTCGCCGCTTTCAAGATTTTGGGAAAGACCGCTGTTTGGGAAAGACCGCTGAATGAACGAGCATAAACCCCGTCTGGCAGTGATCGGCGCGGGCATTGCCGGGCTGTCGATGGCATGGCTGGCGCGCAATGATTTCGAGGTCACCTTGTTCGAAGCCGAGGACCGGCTCGGCGGCCATGCCGATACCCAGCATGTCACCATCGATGGTCAGGAGATCGCGGTCGATACCGGATTCATTGTGCTCAATGATCGCAATTATCCAAATCTCGAAGGCCTGTTCGCGGCCCTCGATGTCGCGACCCATAACAGCGATATGTCGTTTGGCGTGTCGATTGGCGGTGGCGCGCTCGAATATGGCGGCGGCAGCCTTGCACAATTATTCGCGCAAAAGCGTAATTTGTTCCGGCCTCGTTTCATTCGCATGGTCCGCGATATTCTGCGCTTCAACCGCGAAGCACCCGCTTTGATCGCGAGCAGAAGTATCGAAAGTTTGGGCGATTACCTCACCCGCAATTTCTATGGTCCGGGCTTTGCCGAGGATCATATTCTGCCGATGGGGGCGGCGATCTGGTCGGCCTCGATCGAGGGGATGCGTGATTTTCCGGCGCGCAATTTCGTGCGGTTTTTTCACAATCATGGGCTGCTGACCATCAAGGATCGGCCGCAATGGCGCACGGTAACCGGCGGCTCGTGCCGCTATGTCGAAAAATTGCGCGCGGCTTTGGGTGAGCGGGTGCGCACAGCCAGCCCGGTGCGGGGTGTTTCGCGCGAGGCTGATGGCGTCAGGGTGATCACCGACGCCAGCGCGCAAAAATTCGATCAGGTGGTGCTGGCCTGCCATGCCGATGCGGCGCTCGCGCTGATCGACGCGCCGAGCGGGGCGGAATGCAGCATTTTGGGCGCGATCACGTTCCAGGATAATCGCGCGGTGCTGCATAGCGATGTCGCCTTGATG
>JAJZEG010000260.1 GCA_021828605.1 Pseudomonadota bacterium
GTTTGCATGATCTTAACTACCGCGTTTTATTGTGCAGTGCAAGATAAATTTTGCAGCGCAGCATTGCGTCAGAGACCCATCAATTCTCAACTTAAAATTAATTTTTCTGCGGCATATTGCCCTTCATGGTTGTTCACCTCCTCCGCATAGCGGCCTGTTTCGGGTTATGGTTGCTGATCGGGTTCACAGTGCCCGATGCGCGGGCGGGCGGAATACTGGCGCCCCAATCTTTATTTCCGCAATTTTCGTGGGGTTCCGCCCCGCCACAGATACTCAAGCCCCTTGCTCCCCCGCGCGCATTACCTGCGTAGGATCGTGCCGCCGATAATCCGCCCCCCCTCGAAGCCGAAGCTGCGGCGCCGTTTGCGGCCTGTGCAGCGGCAATTCAACAGGCCCAAGCCATAGCTGGCACGCCAAATGGCCTGCTCCACGCCATCGCGATGGTCGAATCGGGTCGCCGCAATCCCAGCACCGGTCAAGTCGCCCCCTGGCCCTGGACGATTGATGCCGATGGCGCTGGCCATTTCTACGCGACAGAATCGCGCGCCATCGCCGCCGTGCGCCAACTCCAAGCGCAGGGCATTCGGGCGATTGATGTGGGCTGCATGCAAATCGATCTCGCTGCCCATCCCAACGCGTTCGCAACACTGCATCAAGCGTTCGATCCGTTGACCAATGCGCTCTATGGCGCCCATTTTCTACTTTGGCTTCACGGCTCTTTGGGTCATTGGGCCGCTGCAATTGGCGGTTATCACTCACTTAACCCTGATTTGGGCACGCCCTATTACCAGAAAGTGGCGATGATCTGGCAACATCAGGCGCCATCCATCCTATATGCCCAGCGAACCTTATACGCCCCGCGCGCAGCTAAGCTCGTTTTAGCAAAGGCGAAAACCAGTCCGCCGCGCAAGCCCGAGCCTCATCCGGGCGCCATAATCGCGCCCCAAGGTTTTGGTGCCGGTAGCTTTCAATTCAGCGCCCCCCCGCCCGAAATCATTGCCGCGCGATCTGGTGGGATGAGTCTCGCCGCCTATCGCGCCCGCCCGGTATTGATTGCCAGCGCCCGCTGAGGGACCGGGTCTGATTGATCGGGTGTAAACGCGACCCAACACCCTAAAATCAGCCAAATCAGCCACGGAAACACCGGAATCGGCAGCGCCAAAGCGAGCACCAAAGCCCATCCATCCATCGCGAGCGCGACCAAAGCGAGTTCAAACCAATCTCGCCGCAAAAGCTGCCCCTGGGTCACCAGTAACACCGCCAGCATCACGCTCGCGCCAACGCCGTCATAATCGAGGCTGAATGGTGTCGCCGCTAAGCACAAAGCCAGGGATGCCGCGACCCTGAGCCGCTCAGCCGCATCATCGCCGCGGTCGCGCGCCCACAGGCGGATCATCGCATAGCCCGCGAGCGCGCTGACCATAGCTTGCACTGCCCAAGCGACCGTCACGGACAATTTTAACGCGCGTGCCGCGATAAACGCGCTCGACATATAGGCTTGGCTGGCCGTTGGTTGATAAAACCGCAATAGCCGATGCTGCATCGCTGGCTCGACATAGGCAAAAAACCACATCCATGATCCGCGAAACGCCAAGGCGCTGATCGCCGCCACCCCGAGCGCGACCAACGCCGCAATCGCGACCGCGCGCCATTGCCGGTTCGCCACCATCGCAATTGGCACTAAGAGCCCCAATTGTGGCTTGATGGTCAGTAAGCCAAACGCCACACCCGCCCATCCGGGCCGGCGATCCAGCAAACCAAACCCCGCAATCATCAAAGCGCCGGTGAAGGCGGCATTCTGGCCCACTAATATATTATCCCAAACCGCTGGCACCACCGCGATCAATAGGAGCGCCGCCAATAAGGACCGGCGCGGCACCAGCAGGCTCACCGCGCCAGATAACACCGCCAACCCCGCTACGCTCCAGAGCAAAAAGCCAGTGACCGGCCCGAACCAGCCAACCGGCAACACCAGCAACAGCATGCTCGGCGGATAACTCCACAGCCTGACCCCATGCACGAACGCAAAGCGTTGCTCCAACCAGTTTTGAAACAAAGCGGGATGAAAAATAATGCGCACCAACCCGGCGCGCGCCAGGTGTGCGGCACTCCAGAAATCGCCGAAATCGCGCGCGACAACACCGTGCGCCAACGCGAACGTGCCGTGGGGAAACAGGTTGGCGCGCGCGACCAGCAATTCAGGCGCTAATCCAATCACAATCGCGGCAACCAAGGCTGCGGTGCGCCTGTCGCTCAACATAGGCACATTGCTTTCATGACATGAGCGTGCAATTTCGGCCTATGGCCGCTCCGCGCTTTTATTTCATCATTTTTTGCGCCTCCGCGCTGCTTGCCGTTATCGCATTTCCCAGCTCGATCCCCGCAGTTTTGCACGGTCATCTGATCGATGGCGATAGCTATATGCGCCTGCTGCGCATCGAACAGGGGTTGCGCCGAGGTTACTTGAGCAATCGGGTTTACCGCGATGATTCCGGTCATCCGCTGATTATCGAATGGTCGCGCCTGATCGATGGGTTCATTCTGG
>JAJZEG010000388.1 GCA_021828605.1 Pseudomonadota bacterium
CCACCCGCTCGGCCTCATCCGGGCCGATGGCTTTGATCGCGGCGGCAAACCCGGCAATCGCCGCCAAATCCGGCGTGCCGCCGCGTCTGCCGCGCTCTTGGCCGCCGCCTTTGATCAAAGGGGCCAGCCGTTCAGCCGCCTCCGTCGCCAACACCAAGACTCCAGCACCCTTCGGCCCGCCCATTTTATGGCTCGATACCGCAAAACTGGTGGCCCCCGCGCCGAGTGGATCGATCACGATGCGCCCAATCGCCTGCGCGGCATCGACATGCAAGGCCGCGCCATAGCGCGCGCAGAGTGCGGCAATTTGCGCGAGCGGATGGATCACGCCGGTCTCATTATTGGCGGCCATCAGGCACACCAAAGCGGGCGGATGGGTGGCGAGCGCCTGCTCAAGGGCCGCCAGATCAATGCTGCCCGAGCGCAAAACCGGAATACACACCGCCCGACCGGTGGCCTGAGCCGGTGCGCGAATGGCGTCATGTTCGGTCGCGCCGATCAGGATCGGCCGATCACCCCCCAACGCATGAATCGCCAGCGCGTTGGCTTCCGTGGCGCCCGAGGTGAAAACCAGATCCTGAGGGCGGGCATGACAATACCCAGCTACAATTTCGCGCGCCTGCTCCAAAATCTGCCGCGCCTGCCGTCCGAATTGATGCACCGAGGCCGGATTTGCTGCGTCCAATGCCGCGATCATCGCGGCGCGCGCGACGGGGCGCAGCAGGTCGCTGGCATTGGCGTCCAGATAAAGCGGGTTAATCGTGGGCAAAATCGGCTCGCGGCGCCTGGGGTGCCGGGTCAAAGGCGGGGTTGGGCGATGCGGTGGGTAATTGGGCGCGCGCATCCGAGCGGGCGACCCGCTGTTCCAGGTCGGTCAGTTCGGCGCGCAGCATTTCGATTTCACTGAGCAACGGGTCGAGGCACGGGTCGCACGGCGTGCCATACGGATCAAACCGAACTTTAGCGCGTTGATTATCGCTGCGCTGATCATCCCGCCGTTCAACCGGGCGGGCCGGAATCCCGACCACTGTTGTTCCCGCCGGAACCTCCGCCACCACCACCGCATTGGCACCGATCCGGGCATTCTCGCCGATCAAAATTGCGCCCAACACCTTGGCGCCCGCGCCAATAATCACGTTATTGCCAATCGTCGGATGGCGCTTGCCATGATCGGTCGCGGTGCCGCCCAAAGTGACTTGATGATATAAATAGACATCATCGCCTAGCTCGGCGGTTTCCCCGATCACCACCCCCATACCATGATCAATAATGCAGCGCCGGCCAATTTTAGCGCCGGGATGAATTTCGATTCCGGTCACCCAACGTCCAAAATGTGAGACAATACGCCCGAGCAGGAGCAAATGATGGCCCCATAGATAATGGGCCACGCGATGGATGAGCACCGCATGAAGCCCAGGATAGCAGAGCAAAACTTCTAAATCAGACCGCGCGGCGGGATCGCGTTGCCGGTAAGCTTGGATCGTCTCGCCAAAAAACATAGGGGTCATGCGACATTTCCGTAGGAATGGGGCGACCGATAGGATATAAACACCCATCTCGGGTGAAAACCCCACCATATCGAATAACTGTGCTGCGTGTCGGGGTGAAGGTCAAGCGGGGGTGATGGATAAGCCAATGCGCGTTTTGCATGGTCGCGCTCGCGTAAGGCCCAGCAACCCTGATCGTAAAGTGCCGGACTGTGACTATATAGTATGGAGGCGGCTGGGATCGGCCTTCTCCATCATGAAGTCCAGTGAAAAATAGCGTCGCAATCCGGTGAAGCCGGGTAGCACGAAAATGAAACCGTCGGTTGCGACCGTGGATAATAAGCGTGGGTCGTGGAGTAAAATTTACAGGACGCTTAGGACACGTCCTTTGAAGTGAAGTAGAGTGTGGCGTTGGGTCCGGCGTCGCGTTTTTGTAAAACGAGAGAGTGTACAGAAAAATGCCTGAAGTTATGTTTGCCGGGCCAGATGGTCGGCTCGAAGGTCGTTATCATCACGCCAAAGAGCGCGGCGCGCCATTGGCCTTGGTGCTCCACCCGCATCCTTTGCATGGCGGGACGATGAATAACCGGATCACCTACTCGATGTATCAGGTGTTCCAGCGTTTGGGTTTCTCGACCATGCGGTTCAATTTCCGTGGCGTCGGGCGCAGTCAGGGCAAGTTCGATGGCGGCATGGGCGAAATCAACGATGCCGCCGCCGCCTTGGACTGGATGCAGTCGCTCAATCCGGGCCATGGCGGCTTGTGGATTGCGGGCTATTCGTTTGGTGCGTTCGTGGGCATGCAGCTCTTGATGCGCCGCCCCGAAGTGTCCGGCTGGATCAGCATTGCTCCGCCCGCCGCGCATTATGATTTCGGCTTTCTTGCCCCCTGCCCATGCAGCGGCCTGATGATCCATGGCGAGGCCGATGAGCTGGTGCCGGAATTGTCGGTGCGCAAACTGGTCGAAAAATTGAATACCCAAAAAGGGGTCGCGGTCGATTATCGGGTGGTGCCGGGGGCCGATCATGTGTTTGCCCAGCATGCCGACATGATCGCTGATCAGGTCGAATCGTATGTCAGTGCTGAAATCGCGCGCAAGCATATGGCGCTCGCGGCTGACTGAGCTGTCGCCCGATGCCGGGCTTTGCGTTTAGGGGGCGAGCAATAGTCGCTGAACGTAAAGCCCGGGCGTGACGATATGTTCCGGATTGAGCGCGCCGAGTTCCACCTGTTGATGGACCTGCGCGATGGTGACCGCTGCCGCCGTCGCCATGATCGGGTTGAAATTCCGCCCGGTCGCCCGGTAGGTTAAATTGCCCCAGCGATCGGCTGACCATGCTTCGATCAGCGCGAAATCGGCCGATAGAGCGGATTCCAGCACGCAAAGCCGATGCTCAATAATCCGGGTTTCCTTGCCTGCGGCCAACTCGGTATCCGCGCCGGTCGGGGTGAAAAACGCTGGGATCCCGGCGCCCGCCGCTCGGATCCGTTCGGCCAGGGTTCCTTGCGGCACCAGTTCCAGCTCGATTTTCCCCGCCGCATACAGCGCATCGAACGCGGTTTTGGTCGGGGCGCGGGGATAAGAGCAGATCACTTTGGTGATCGCGCCTTCGGCGATCAAAGCGGGCAGGCCGCCGAAATCGCCACCGGCATTATTGGCGATAATCGTCAAACCCCGCAAACCACGCCCGCTCAGCGCATCGACCAGCCGATGCGGTTGCCCAATCGCCCCAAACCCGCCGACCATGATCGTCGCGCCATCGCCCAGGCCCGCCAGCGCGGCGTCGAGCGAGGTGACGAATTTATCGATCATGGGTAAAGATTCAGGGGGTTAAATATCGACATCATCGACTTTTCCGGCATTGTCCTGAATGAACCGAAACCGCAACTCAGGTTTCCGCCCCATCAGGCTTTCCACCATCTCCTCGGTCTCGGTGCGCCGCTCGGGCAGGGCGACCACCCGCAACAGCACCCGTTTCGACGGGTCCATGGTGGTTTCCTTCAGCATCGCGGGCGGCATTTCACCAAGCCCTTTGAACCGGCTGATATCAACCTTGGCACCGGCTTTGAAGGTCGATTTGAGCAACCGGTCCCGCGCCTGATCATCCATCGCATAAACCGATTTACTGCCCTGGGTCAGCCGATAAAGCGGCGGCTGGGCCAGATAAACATGCCCACCGCGGATCAATTCAGGCAACTCGCGATAGAAAAACGTCATCAACAGCGAGGCGATATGCGCCCCATCCACATCCGCATCGGTCATAATAATAATCCGGCCATAGCGCAGCTGATCCAGCCGAAACCGGTCCCCCACGCCGCAGCCCAGCGCTTCGATCAGGTCTTTGAGTTCCTGATTCTGCCGGAGTTTTTCGGTCGAGGCCGAGGCGACGTTCAGGATTTTTCCGCGTAGCGGCAAGACCGCCTGGGTTTCCCGGTTGCGCGCCTGCTTCGCCGAGCCGCCCGCCGAATCGCCTTCCACCAGGAAAATCTCGGTATCTTCGCGTGATTCGCGGGTGCAATCGGTCAATTTGCCGGGCAGGCGCAAGCGGCGCGTTGCGGATTTGCGCGGTGTATCTTTGGCTTCGCGCTTGCGAATGCGTTCTTCCGCGCGCTCGATCACAAAGGCCAGCAAATTATCCGCATTGGCCGGATCGCCGGTCAAAAAATGCTCGAACCGGTCACGCAGCGCAAACTCAGTGAGGCGCTGCGCGGTCGGCGAGGTCAGTTTTTCCTTGGTCTGGCCCTGAAATTGCGGATCGCGAATAAATAGCGACAGCTTGGCCGCCAGGCACGCGGTCACATCCTCGCCGGTAATCACCGCAGCGCGCTTGTTGCCCCGCGCATCGCCAAAGCCACGCAACGCTTTGAGCAAGCCTCCGCGAAACCCGGCCTCATGGGTGCCGCCCTGCGGGGTGGGAATGGTGTTGCAATAGGTCGCAAGGCTCGCCTCGCCGCTCTCCTGCCATGCGCAGGCCCATTCCAGCTTGCCCGCTTGTTCAGGCAAATCCGCCGTGCCCGCCCAAACCGGCACCACCAGAGGCGGGTTGGCCCCCAATTCCTCGGCCAGGGAATCGGCCAAGCCGCCGGGGAAATGCAATTCGGCCTGGACGGGGATGTCCGAGCCTGCGGGCAGGAGCGCCGGATCGCAACTCCAGCGGATCCGCACGCCGCGAAATAAATACGCCTTTGAGCGGCACAGCCGATAGAGCAAAACCGGACTGAAGCGCAGCGGCCCGAAAATCTCGGGGTCCGGGACAAAGCGAAATAACGTGCCGCGCCGGTTCGCCACTGCCCCGGCATTCACCAGCGGCCCGAGCGGCTTGCCGCGCGCATAGTCCTGGCGCCACAACACCCGATCACGTGCCACCTCGACCTCCAGCCGTTCGGCCAAAGCATTAACCACCGAACTGCCAACCCCGTGCAAACCCCCCGCCGTCGCATAGGTTTTGCCAGAAAATTTTCCGCCCGAATGCAATGTGGTCAAAATGACTTCGAGCGCTGATTTATCCTTGAACTTCGGATGCGCATCAACCGGGATGCCGCGTCCATTATCGCGCACGGTCAGCCAGTTATCGGCGTTCAAACCCATCTCAATCAGCGACGCATGGCCCGCGACCGCCTCGTCCATCGCATTATCAAGCAACTCGGCGGCGAGATGATGCAAGGCGGATTGATCGGTCCCGCCAATATACATGCCGGGTCGGCGCCGAACCGGCTCCAGCCCCTCAAGCACCTCGATATCGCGCGCCGAATAACTCGCACCGGCCTCAGATTTTTCAAACAAGTCGCTCACTTTATCCCCAATTCCATCAGCATCGCGCCACACTGATCACAAATGCGCCAAGGTGCGGTTCACAATCGCCGCCGCCGCTTCGAAGGCGTGATCAGCATTCATCGCGCTGGTATCAAGCACATGCGCATCCGCCGCAGGCATCAAGGGTGCGGCCGCCCGGGTGCGATCCGCCTCATCGCGGGCCGCCAAATCAGCGCGCGTCGCTTCTAACGTCGTGTCAACGCCAGACGCTTCCCGCTCGGCAAAGCGCCGCGCCGCCCGCACCTCCAGCGAAGCCGTCACATAGAGTTTCACCGGGGCGTCAGGAAATACAATCGTGCCAATATCGCGGCCATCGAGCACGCCACCCGTGCGCGTCGCGAAATCCCGCTGGAAGTCGAGCAAGCAGGCGCGCACTCCGGCAATCGACGCGACCACGCTGGCCATCCGGTCAACCTCCTGGCTGCGTAAATCTGCGCGGTCCAAATCAACGCGGTTCAGGGTCTGCGCCTGATTGATCGCGTCGCGCGCGGCGTCGCTGCCCGCATCCAGCACCCGGCGCGCGACTGCCCGATACAACAAGCCGGTATCCAGATAAGGCAGGTTGAACGCCCGCGCGAGCCGCCGCGCCAACGTGCCCTTGCCCGAGGCGGCAGGCCCATCGATTGCAATCACCAACTGGTCCATCACGCCGCGCATCACGTCCCCTCGCTTGCCGTTTCACGCCCCGGTTCGCCCGCCATCTCAATCGCGGCGCCCAGCCCGCGCATCAGCGCAATAAATCCTGGAAAACTGGTATCGATAAATCGCGCATCGTCAATTTGCACGGCGGCATCGGCGACCAGCCCGAGCACTAACGCGCTCATGGCCAAGCGATGATCCATCCGGGTCTCGACCATACCCCCACCCGCCCGCAGGGCGCCACCAGCAATGATCATATCATCGCCGTCAATATGCGCCTCGACCCCATTGACCTGCAACAACGCAAGCGTGGCTGAAAGCCGGTCGCTCTCTTTCACCCGCAACTCACCGAGCCCGCGTAACCGCGATGGGCCGGTCGCCCGCGCACAGGCCACCGCGAGAATCGGATATTCGTCAATCATCGAGGGCGCGCGCGACGCCGGCACATCCACGCCGCGTAAGGCCGAGCCCAGCACGGTCACATCGCCCACCGGCTCGCCGCCTTCGATCCGCTGGTTGGTGATGGTCAAATTGGCACCCATTTCCAGCAAGGTGGTGAACAGGCCGGTGCGCAACGGGTTGAGCCCGACCGCCTCAATCGTGACCCGTGACCCGGCGATCAACAGCGCCGCCACCATCGGAAACGCCGCCGAGGAGGGGTCGCCGGGCACGACAATATCGGCGGCCTGCAAATCGGGTTGCCCGGAAAGCCGGATCAGCCGCCCGCTGCCTTGCGCCTCGACGCTGATTTGCGCGCCAAAATGCCGGAGCATATTTTCCGAATGATCGCGCGTGGGCTCGGGCTCCTCGATGCTGGTTATGCCCCGCGCATTCAGCCCGGCGAGCAGCAAGGCCGATTTTACCTGGGCCGAGGCAACCGGCAAGCGGTAGGTCAGTGGCATCGACTCGACAGCGCCTTTGACCGCGAGCGGCAATAAATCACCGGGCCGGGCGATGAACACCGCGCCGGTCGCGGCCAAAGGGGCGATCACCCGGCGCATCGGCCGACGCCGGAGTGAGGCATCGCCGGTCATCACTGCAAATAAATCATGGCTGGCCAGCACCCCGCACAGCAAGCGCGCCGCCGTGCCCGAATTGCCCATATCCAGCATGTCCTCGGGGGTTTTCAACGATCCCAAACCCGAACCGCTGACACTCCATACCCCCGCGCCATGCGCGGTAACCACCGCACCCAGGGCGCGCATCGCCTCGGCGGTGCGCAGCACATCCTCGCCCTCCAACAGCCCGCTGATCCGGCTGGTGCCCATCGCGAGCCCGGCAAACATCAAAGCCCGATGCGAAATCGATTTATCACCCGGCACCCGGATGGTGCCGGTCAAAGCGCGGGGCGTGGGGCGTGCGCAAGCAGGGTTCGGCGCACCCATCGGCAGGGTAATCGGGGTCGCAATCGGAGCAACAAGGGTCATCCCGGCGCGATAGCACGTCGGGCCGGGTTTGACATAGTGATGGATGGGTGGCATGGCGCCCGGCCTGTAGCGATCTGTTCAAAATTTCCACGAGGCAAGCATGGTCAAGCCGGAGCTGGGCGACAAACATACCTGCACCAACTGCGGTGCACGGTTTTTCGATTTCGGAAAGCAACCGGCTGTGTGCCCAAAATGCAGCACCGAGCAGCCGATTGAGCAACCGAAGCTGAAGCGCGCTTCACCAATCCCCGAAGACGCGAAAAAACCGGTTAAGGCGGTGGTGGCAACCGGCGATGACGTGGAGATTGACGAGGATGTCGATGCCGACGACGCCGATTTGCTCGAAGACGCCGAAGATATCGATGACGATGCGGTGATTGACGCCGATATCGAGGTCGAGCGCGATAACGAGGATACCGAACGCTGAAAACATGTTCCTGAAATTCGCGGGTGAATTTCAGGGACAAAGCGTTTGGTCGCCGGTGTTCGAAATACCGGCGATGAATAAATCGTCGCGCAGATAAATATTTTCAGTTTTCGCGCGACTGTTAACCGAATAGTAACGGCTCCTGGGCATGATCGGTCTTGGCCAAAATGGCCAACATTGAAAGGACAAGCCCATGACCGCGCTTTCCCAGCCTCTCGCCTCGATCAATGTCGGTGCTATCGCCCAACAATGGTCCGCTGAAACCTTCAGCCCGCTGATGTTGAGCGACCAGCTGCTCACCTTGGCCCAATATGCTGATCGCGCGGGCTTACGCCCGTTTGCCGATGATTTACTTAATCTTGCACTGCTCGCCTGCGATTATCAGCCCGCCAGTCGCCATAACCCGTGCCGGAACCTGCGCCGGAACCTGCGTCAAGCGGGGAGGAAGGTGGGCTTAGCGGCTTGACGGCACCCATCATCACGATCCAACTGGGGCGCGTCACCGCGCGGTTGCCGCTGGCTCTGCGCGCGGAACAGCAAACCAGATGGGATCACAATGCAACAACCAGGCGCCGACCGTGCTTCGAGGATAGACCAAACAACGGCGGGCGGCGGCGATCAACCAACTGGCCCGCTTGCCGGTGTGCGCGTGCTGGACCTGACCCGGGTGCTGGCCGGTCCCACCTGCACCCAAATGCTGGGGGATCTGGGCGCCGAAGTGATCAAAATCGAAAAACCCGGCACGGGCGATGATACGCGCGGTTTCGCCCCGCCGACTTTGGGTGATACCGGATTATCAGCGTATTTTGCCGGAGCCAACCGCAATAAATTATCGGTCACGGTCGATATTGCCAGTGCAGCCGGCCAGCGATTGATCCATGATTTAGTCGGTCAATCTGATATTTTGGTCGAAAATTTCAAAGTCGGCGCCCTGGCCCGCTACGGGTTGGGCTATGCGCAGTTGCGCCTGACCCACCCCAAACTGATTTACGCCTCGATCACCGGCTTTGGCCAAACCGGTCCCTATGCCGAGCGTCCCGGCTATGACAGTCTGGTGCAAGGCATCGGCGGCATCATGTCCCTGACCGGCGTGCCGGAGGGCGAACCGATGAAAGTTGGCGTGCCCATCGCGGATTTGTTTGCAGGGCTGTACGGCGCGATTGGCGTGCTCGCCGCATTGCGGCATCGCGATGCCACCGGCGAGGGACAGCATATCGATATTGGCATGCTTGATGCGAATTTGGCGTGGTTGGCCAATCAGGCGATGAATTTTCTGGCAACCGGCCAAAACCCCAAACGGTTGGGCAATCAACATCCCAATATCGTTCCCTATCAGGTGTTTGCGACGGCGGATGGGCATATTGTGCTGTCCATTGGCAATGACCCAACTTTTGCGCGGTTTTGCAAAGCGTTTAACCTTGAACCCCTGCTTGCCGATGAGCGGTTCGCCACCAATGCCGCGCGGGTGGCCAACCGCGATCTGATCACCGAAACCTTGGCCCCGGTGCTCGCCGCCCATCCGAGTGACTGGTGGCTGGCCCAGCTCGAAGCCCAAAAAATCGGCTGCGGTCCGATCAATACGCTCAGCGATGTGTTCGCGGACCCGCACGTCGCCGCGCGCGGCGGGGTGATCAGCATGGCGGCGGGAAATGAAACCATCCCGCTGATCGCCAATCCGGTGCGCCTGTCCGCATCCCCGGTCTCCTACCGGCGCGCACCGCCCAAGCTCGGCGCGGATACGAACGACGTGCTGGCGCGCCTGCTCAACCTCGATGCCGCCCAGCAGGCCGTGTTGCGCGATCAAAGCGTGATCTGACATGGCCCGCGCTGGTGCGATCCGTTATTTGTTGGGTAATCAGTTTCATCAACTGGCCTTCGTCGAATTCGGCAACCCCGCCGCGCCCGCTGTGCTGTGCGTGCACGGCCTCACCCGCAATGGCCGCGATTTCGATCCGTTGGCCGAAGCCCTGGCCGACCGATATCACGTTATTTGCCCCGATCTCCCCGGGCGTGGCGCCTCGGATTGGCTGCCCGATGCCGCGCTCTATCAACCCCTAAGCTACGTCGTGGCGCTCAGTCATCTGCTCGCCTTCACGAACAAAAAAACCATCTGGATCGGCACCTCGCTGGGCGGTATTTGCGGCATGATGGCGGCATCCGCCGCGCACGCGCCGATCACCAAGCTGGTGCTCAATGATATCGGCCCGCTGATCCCCGCTGCCGCCCTGTCGCGGATTCGCGATTATATCGGCGGTGGGCCTGATCATTTCCCGACTTTGGCGGCGCTGGAGGCGCATTTGCGCATAATCCACGCCCCGTTCGGCCCGCTGACCGACGCCCAATGGCGGCATCTGGCGCGCTATTCGGCCCGCGCGTTGCCGGGCGGTGGTTTCGCCCTCCATTACGACCCAGAAATCGCGACACCGATCAAAGCCAGCGTGCCTCTTGATGCCGATCTGAGCCCGTTCTGGAACCGGCTGCATCTGCCGATATTAGCCATTCGCGGCGAATCCAGCGACTTACTGACCGAACCCACCTTCGCCCGCATGGCCGCCTCCGGCGCGCAAACCCTGACCGTCGCCGATTGTGGCCACGCGCCCGCTTTGATGGATGCGCCGACCATCGCGACCATTCGCGCATTTCTTGATGCATGAAACGCGGGCGATGAAGCGGTGGCGAAAAATCGTCATGGAGGCAGGCTGGGCCTTGATGTCAGGGGACATGTCGCTCGCGGCGGCGGGCTGCGCGTTCTACGCGACGCTCGCGATTTTTCCAGCCTTAACCACGTTGATTTCGCTGTACGGCCTCGCCTTCAATCCGCAATCGGTCACCCCGCAACTACAATATTTGCACCAATTCATGCCCCCCGACGCCTTTGCCTTGATCGCCGGGCGGATCAAACATTTGGTGTCTGGTGGCGGCACTAATCTCGGCATCGGGCTCGCGCTCTCGCTGGCTTTCACGCTTTATTCATCGTCATCGGGTACCAAATCACTGATTTATGCGCTGAATCTGATCCATCGCCGCGACGAGACCCGCAGCTTCATCCGGTTTCAGGCAACGGCGTTGAGCATGACCCTGCTCGCGATCATCGGCGCCATCCTCGCCATCGGCGTGCTGGTGGTGTTGCCGCTCTTGTTCAATTTGCTGGGGCTGGGCACCGATTCGGGCAATCTGGCGGTCCTGCTCGGCTTTGTCTTGCTCGCGGTATTCATGGCGGGGGCGCTGAGTTTGCTCTACCGGTTCGGGCCGTCATTCCGGCTGATCCAAGGCCATGCGATCATTCCCGGCGCGGTCGTCGCGGTGATCCTTTGGATGGTGGTTTCTTATTTATTCGCCCTTTATGTCGGTCGTTTCGCCGCTTACAGCCAAACCTATGGCCCG
>JAJZEG010000418.1 GCA_021828605.1 Pseudomonadota bacterium
CTCCCGGCCCCGGCAATGCAGCATGAGGCGGCGGTGATTTCTCCGCCAGCGAACGCCACCGAACAGGCCGTTCTCAGCTTGTTTGCCGAGATATTGGGCACCGATCAACCAATTGATTGTGCCACGAGTTTTTTTGATTTGGGTGGAACCTCCTTGCAGGCGATTACGCTGGGAACCCGCGTGCGCGAGCGATTCGATCCAGCGTTTCCGTTAGCAGGACTATATCAAGCGCAAACGGTGCAAGCGCTTGCGTCATTGCTGGATAACGCAACGCCCCATGAAGGCCCACCCGATTTGGCCGCTGATCTTGCAACCTACGTGTCAAGGCTGCCCGTCTTTACCGGCAATGGCATTCAAACCGCCGCGCACGATATCTTGTTGACCGGGGCAACCGGATTTGTCGGCTCCTGGTTGCTCGCAATCTTGCTCCAGGAAACGGATGCGCGCGTGCATTGCTTGATTCGCGGCGATATCGGGCGGCTCCGAGCAGCGCTCGCGGCCATTGGTCAGGCTGATTTATTCGATCCAGCGCGGATTGTGACCGTTACCGGTGATATCGCCAAGCCTGATCTTGGCCTTACGGCGGATGGTTTGAGCGCGTTGCAAGAGCAGATCGACCAAGTGGTGCATTGTGGCGCCCTGGTCGATTTTCTGGCGCCGTATCGCGCGCTAAAGGCCGCCAATATCGACAGTGTATTGGCATTGATGCGCTTTGCCGCCTCTGGCAAACCGCTGCATTTTATTTCAACCCTTGGTATTTTTGCGAGCGGCGGGCCGCATCAGGAAAACCAGCCGGTTAGCGATGGCGAGTCACTGATCGGCGGCTATCAGCAATCAAAATTTGTCGCTGACGGGCTGGCTTTTGCGGCAATTGAGCAAGGGCTGCCGGTATCGATTTATCGGCTCGGCGCGGTCACCGGCGACACGATGTCCGCCGCTTGTCACGAAACCGATATGCTATGGCGCTGCGGTGCGTTGGCGGCGCGGATTGGTGCGCTGCCCCGTCTGCCATTACGGATCAATATGACCCCGGTTGATCGTGTGGCCCGCGCAACGGTTCGGCTGGTAAACATGGTCGATCCCGGACAGATTTATCATTTGGTCGCCGAAGCCACACCCCAGATGCCCGATATTCAGGATGCGTTCGCGGCGTTAGGCAAGAAAATGGAGCTTATCGAGCCGTTAGCATGGCTGGCCCGGGCGCAGGAGTACGCAACCGCACAGGATGCCGCGGTGTTTGCCGTGCTGGATGCGCACCGATCCTACGGCGCTGCGCCCATTATTGATGGGCGCGCGACGATTGCCCAACTGCAATCGGTTGGCGCACCGATCGCACCCATTAACACGGCACTGCTCACCCGATATTTCGCGCCGCTCGCTGGTGGCGGTGACACCCAACGATCAATCAGTGAGGAGGCGGCCTGATGGCGCGGTATTTGTTAGCAGCGTCGGCTCTGCCCGGGCATGTTGATCCCATTGTCGGGATCGCGCGCGGATTGGTCGCACAGGGGCACGGGGTGATGGTCCATACCGGGCAGCTCTTTGCCGCGCAGGTTGAGCGCGCCGGGGCACAGTTTGCGCCCATTGATCCGGCGATCGACGTGGATTATCGCGCGCTGGATACGCTGTTTCCCGAACGCGCGGCGCTACCTCCGGGACCGGCACAAATGTTATGGGGTGTTCGGCATTTATTCGCCGATGCAATGACCTCTCAACATGCCAGCCTGCAGAGGCTGATCGAAACATTTAAGCCTGATATTATGCTGACCGATATGATGTTCATGGGCACCCTGCCCCTCCTGCTGATGCCGCGGGCAAACCGTCCGCCGATCATGCATCTAGGCCATTCTGTTTTCACACTTGCTTCACCCGAGACCGGATTTTTCGGAATGGCGCTGCCAGTCGCGCGCACCCAAGCCCAGCGCCTGCGCAACCGGGCCGTGATCGCTGCGATGGAAAACCAGCTTTTTGCGCCGCTCCAAAATTATATCAACGCAACCTTGGACCGCATGGGCATGCCCGCCCTTCCCTGCTTCGCTGCCGAGGCGGTAATCAGATTGCCTGATCGCTACTTGCAAATCGGCGTGCCGAGCATGGAATATGCCCGCTCGAACTTACCGCCCAATTTGCGCTTTATCGGTGCCTTACCGCCGACAGGGACCGTCGCCAGCCAGCCTGATTGGTGGGACGAGATCAGGGTGGCCCGGCAGGCGGGTCGGCGCATTGTGTTGGTGACGCAAGGCACGATTGCCAACGTCGATCCGATGCAGCTCTGCGGGCCCACGATCAACGCCTTGGCTGGCCCTGACGCGCTCGTCATTGCGATTACCAGCAGCGATCCGGCGGCGTTCCAACCGCATATTCCAGCGGCAACCCTACAAGCCGCCGTGATCAAATCATTTATTCCTTATGCGCAAATTATGCCGGAGCTTGATTTGTTCATCACCAATGGCGGCTTTGGCGGCGTGACCCTGGCGTTACGCTATGGCGTGCCGATGATTATCGCCGGGGATTCCGAGGAAAAGCCGGAAATCGG
>JAJZEG010000157.1 GCA_021828605.1 Pseudomonadota bacterium
GTTTGGGTTGGAGGGATTTCGGGATCGCCAAGGGGGCGAGTTTAGCGGGAACCGGCGGCACCGCCTGGGCCAGATGGCGCTGATGCTCGGTATGCCGATACCAGAGCAAATAAGCGCCGACGGCGATCAGCAGCACCAGCAGCGCCAAAGCGCCGGGCGGCACGGCGCGGTCCGGCACCGGGCGCGGGAAGGCGAGTTTGGGTTGTTTCGGCGGCACCATGCCTGCGGCACGAAAGCGACGCAGGATTTCATCGGGGTCGAGGCCGATCATGTCGGCATAGGCACGAATGAAGCCGGTGGCATAGGCTGGCGCAGGCAGGGCGGCGAGATTGCCCGCTTCGATCGCTTCGAGTTGGGCGACGCGGATTTTCAGCCGGACCGAAAGTTCGGTGATCGACCAGCCAAGCTGCTCGCGCACCGCACGCAATTCAGCGCCGACCTGGGCCGGGCCAGCCTGCGCAAGATTGGGCGCGCGCGCGGCGCTGTTATCGGGGTCGGCCTGGATTTTGTCGGGTCGGTCTGCCAAAATTCGATCGCCATGGTTGGGTTTTGCTGGAGAAAAGCACTCGGGCGATGTAGCGCGTCGGCGCTAGATGGGCAAATTATGTTCGCGCGCCCATGTCGTCAGCGGCTCGCGCAGGCTGGTGCCCGCAGCGCCAGCGCGGCGCAATTCGCGCAGGACCGGGCGTAGCACCGTCAGGTCAGCACTGGCGAGCAGGGCCTTGACCCGCAGGATCGAGCCGCCGGACATCGATAAAGTGGGCACGCCGATGGCGGCGAAAGCGAGGGCATCGAGCGGGCGGCCTGCGGCCTCGCCGCAAATCGAAAAGCCAACCTCCTCCTCGCGGCAGGCGGCGCACAGCCCTTCGAGCAATTCGAGCACCGGGGCGGAAAGCACATCATAGCGCCCGGCGAGGCGCGGCGTGCCGCGATCAGCCGCGAACAGGAACTGCATTAAATCATTGGTGCCGACCGAGAGAAAATCCGCCTCGGCGAGCAAGCCGGGCAGTTGAAAAAGCAAGGACGGCACTTCGAGCATGGTGCCCACACTGATCGAGCGCGGGCCGGGGCTGACCTTGGCGGCTTCGCTATCAAGCAAATCGCGCGCGGCGCGGAACTCGGCGACGGTGGCGACCATCGGGAACATCACCGACAAATCAGCCCCTTCAGCCCCGATCAACAAAGCGCGAAGCTGGCGACGCAGCACCGCAGGTCGATCAAGCCCGACGCGCAGCGAGCGCCAGCCCATCGCCGGGTTTTCGACCGGCTCCTCGGTTTCATTGGGCAGGATTTTATCGGCGCCCAGATCGAGCGTGCGAAAAATTACCGGCGCGCCGCGTGCCCTGGTGATGACTTTGCGATAATCCGCCGCCTGCTCCGCGACGCTGGGCACGCGGCCTGCGGCGAGGGCGGCGATTTCGGTGCGGTACAGGCCAATGCCCTCGGCGCCGGTGCGCTCGAGCTGATCAAGCTCGAAAGCGAGGCCGACATTGAGCATCAGGGTCAGCTTGGTGCCATCGGCGGTGATCGCCGGGCGGGTGCGAAAGCCAGCGAGTTCGGCGTTGCGGCTGGATTGGACGATCAAAGCCCGTTCGTAAGCGGCGGCGACATCGGGGTCGGGGCGCAGGATCAGCGTGCCGCTTTCGGCATCGAGCAGCACTTTCGCCCCGGCTTCGATGGTGTTGACCGCGCCCGCTTCGATGGCGATGGCGGGTAAATCGAGCGCGCGGGCGAGAATTGCGGCGTGGCCATTGGCGCTCGCTTCCTCGATGGCGAAACCGGCAATGCCGCGCCGATGCCAATCGAGCAATTCGGCGGGACCGAGACGCCGGGCGATCAGGATCATGCCCTCGGCGCGCTCGGGCCGGGGTGGCGCGGCGCCGAGGGCGGCGAGCATGCGCTCGATCATGTCCTCGATATCGGCGAGGCGCTCGCGCAGATAGGGGTCGGCGATCCGACGCATCTGCGCGTGCAGCGCACTGCCCGCCCGATCAACCGCGGCTTCGGCGCTCAAGCCATCATTGATCGCGCTGCGCACCCGCTCCAGCCAGCCGCCGCTTTGGGCGAGCATGCGATAGGCGTCGAGCACGTCGCGGCTGGAATCGCCATCGGGCAGGGTTTCGGCGATCAGCGCGTTCAGGCTGGCTTCGGAGTCCGCGATGGCGCGGTCGAGGCGCTGATGCTCGGCGGCGGGATCGGTCGCGAGAATGGTTTGCGGGGCGCTGGCGCGACCGAGCGGCAAAGCGATGCCCGCGATAATGCCGGGGGCCAGCGCGAAGCCGCGATACCGGCGCGAGAGTGCATCGCCGAAGCTGGCCGGGCCGCTGGGCGCCATGCCCAGATTGGTGATGGTTTCACCGAGCAGCATCGCGATGGTGGAAACCACATCGGCTTCCATCGGCGCGAATTTACGGGCGATCCGGTCTTGCAGGGTGATCACCCCGAGGCAGCGCCCGGCGCGGCGGATCGGCACGGCGAGCAGCGCGGCGAAGTCGGTTTCGCCGGTTTCCGGGCGCGCGGCGAAATCGGGAT
>JAJZEG010000011.1 GCA_021828605.1 Pseudomonadota bacterium
CGTGTTCGCGGTCGATGCCCGCACCTGCAAAACGCTCGGGCGAACCCCGCAATGGGTCGGCGCCAGCTTCCTCCCCACCAAATACGGCTTCTATATCCCCGGCATCGGCCCAATGAAACTCACCGCCGACTGCCGACCTGACGGCTGGCTGAGGAGACCACCCACCGAGTAGATTTTGACGTGCGATTGCTCTGTGCTGACTTCAATTATGGTGCTGAACGCGGTTCCCTTCACGGGTCGCAGGGCGCGTGCTATCGGCTATCAACCGCAGCGCGTGTCGTGCTGAAAACCGTGCCTAACCCTTCACGTGTCTAACCCTTCAGGAGCCGGGATCATGAGCGAAACTCAACTGCGCGCGATATTGCTGGGCTTGCGCGCGCTCTCCCCCGATATCATCGCCTCCGCCGTGATCTCCACCGACGGGCTGGTCATCGCCTCCGCTCTGCCCAATGATCTCGATGAAGACCGTGTCGGCGCCATGGCCACCGCCATGCTCAATTTCGGCGCCCGCATCTCCAAGGAACTCGCCCGCGGCCCGCTCGATCAGGTGGTGATCAAGGGCCAATCGGGCTATGTCGTCCTCGAATTTGTCGGCGTCGATGCTTTGCTGTGCATCGTCACCGGCGGCGATGCCAAACTCGGCCTGGTCCTCATGGCCGCCAGCCGGGGTGCTGCCGCCCTCAACGAAGCCCTGGGCTGATCTCCGCTACACCAGCCGGACGCGGCCCCCCCGCCATCCAATCCAACAACTCAATCACATGCACGGTGGGAATCCCCGCCCCGGCCAACTGGGTCAAACACCCAATATTCCCTGCCGCGATCACATCCGGCTTGAGGGCGCTCAGCGTCTCCAACTTGCGTGCGCGGAGTGAAAAAGCAATTTCCGGCTGCAATATATTATAGGTCCCCGCCGAGCCGCAGCATAAATGCGCATCCCTCGGTTCGACCACCATAAACCCGGCCTGCCGCAACAAATCCTTGGGCGCATCGGTAATTTTCTGCCCATGCTGCAATGAACAGGCCGCATGATAGGCCACTGTCAGCCCCGGCGCTGACCGCGTCGGCTGATAGCCGATCCTGGCCAAATATTCGCTCACATCCATCGCCAGCGCCGAAATCCGCTCAGCCTGCGCCGCCAGCCCGGTCTCCTCGCCCCGGAGCGCAAAACCATAATCCTTGACCACCGTGCCACAGCCCGAAATATTGATAATCACCGCATCGGTCTGATCATCGATCACCCGATCCATCGCGCCCAGCACCGCGCGCGCCTGCGCCACAAACGCCTCATGCCGCCCCAAATGATGGGTCAAGGCCCCGCAACAACCCGCATCCGGCGGCACCACCACCTCAATGCCCAACCGGTTCAACAGCCGAATGGTCGCCGCATTGATCCCCGGATCCAGCACACGCTGCGCGCAGCCCGCGAGCAACACCACCCGCCCGCTTCTTTGCCCCGCCGCCGGATACACGCTCTGATCCAACCCATCCGCCGCGCTGCGCGACACCACCCTCTGCGGCGCCGCCAATTCCAACATCGCGCGCAACCGCGCCCCCAACACGCCACCCGGCAATAGCCCGGCAAACGGCCGCGCCAACCGCGCCCCGCGCAACGCCCAGCGCATCCGCCCCGGATACGGCAAAATCGCCGCCAGCACCGCGCGCAACGCCCGATCATGCCATACGCGGCGATAGGTCTGCTCCACATGCACCCGCGCATGATCGATCAAATGCATATAATCCACACCAGACGGGCAGGTGGTCATGCAGGACAAACACGACAAACACCGATCCAAATGAAACGCCACCGGCGCACTGGCATCCGCCCCGGTCTCCAGCATGTCCTTGATCAGATAAATCCGCCCGCGCGGACTATCATCCTCATCGCCCACCGTCACAAAACTCGGACAGGTCGCGGTGCAAAACCCGCAATGCACACAAGAGCGCAAAATCTGATCGGCAACCTTAATCGCCGGATCAGCAAGCTGTTGTTCAGAAAAATGAGTTTGCATATCCCTTAGCCACCTATCACGCCGCGTAGAGTTTACCCGGCGCGAAAACCCCCGCCGGATCGAACCGCTCCTGCACCCGCTTGCGAATAAGCGCCAGCGCCGGATTCTCCTCCGGCACGCAATCCCAGCGCACCCGCATCGGTTCCGGCGCCCGCAACAGCCACCAGCCGCCGCCGACCGCGCGCACCGCCTCGGTCAGGCCGCGCATCGCCGCATCACTGGCAGGCCCCGCCAGCATCAATAACCCGCCGCCCCAATCCAAATATCCATCCAGCCCCAACGCCTGCGCGCGCGCTAAAATCACCGGCCCCTGCGACGGCGCCACCGATACCCGCCACACCATCGCCTCGGCGCCCACAACCAACGGCACCGCATCCCGGATCGCCGCCCAAAGCGGCAAGGACGCCGCCCGATCCAACATCTCCATCGCCCCAACCCCAGCCAAAATCGCCGCCAACGCGCCCAGCCGATAGCGCACCGACGCCGCCACATCCTCAATCCGGATCACCGTCACCCCCTGA
>JAJZEG010000317.1 GCA_021828605.1 Pseudomonadota bacterium
AGCGTGGAGTGCGGGGTGCTCCACACCACGATCTGGTGTTTTTCGGCACGGTTGATCTGGGCTTGCGGCGGGAGGGAAACATCGGAGCCTGCGAATAATCCGGCGGAGGCGATCACCTTGTCGGTGAGCGGTTCGAAAATCACCGCCTGGGTCAGACCGTGCAAGGCGGTTTGCGCGATCAGCACGTTGAGGAAGCCTTGATCGAAAAAATCCTGGGCGCTGCCGTAAAAAATCGGGCCGTTTTGATTGAGGTCGTTGGCGATGGCCAGCGCGTCGATGCGAATACTGTTTTTTTTCGCATCCATATAGCCGACGGCGACCTGCTGGCTTTCCGACAAGGCGGTGCGGACCCGTTGGTTGAACCAGGCCTGGATGCCGAAATTGAAGAAGACGGCTGCGAAAATGGCGACCAGGATCGCCGGGATCGCCGCGATCCCGCCAAACAGCAGCACCAGCCGCACATGCAGCCGGGCACCGGCGGCGCCGCGCCGCGCTTCCAGCACCACGCGGGTGACGCGCGCGACCAGCACGATGATCAAGAGGAGCAGGATCGCGATATCACCGACCGCGAGCCCGACCGCGGCACCGGAATGCACGCCGAGCCGGATGCCGCCCGCCAGATAGGCGAAACTGCCGATGCCAAGGGTCAGCGCCAGGGCGGCGAGCAGCAAGGTGGCGACCCGGCCGACCAGAATATCGATCAGACGCCCCTGCCCGCTGCGCGCCGCCGGTTTGCCGGGCGAATTTGGATTTTCACCCGGCGCGTGGGTTTGGGCTGGATCGTCCGACGGGGGCGGGCGTGACTCCGAGGTCATGTGCGGATCAGCCGATCCGCTTGCCGACATCGAGCGCGTGCAGTCGGATTTTTTTGCGCAATGTATTGCGATTGAGCCCGAGCATGGCGGCGGCGCGGATTTGATTGCCACGGGTCTCGGCGAGCACCTGGCGGATCAGGGGCGCCTCGAAATCGGCGAGAATCCGATCATAGAGCGTGCCATCGTCGGCGGTGCCGCGAAGCTGCGTGAGAACCTGCGCGATATGCTGTTCGATCGCGCGTTCGATCGGTTGGGCGGCGCCGCTGGCCTCGCTGCTGATCGGCGGTTCGCTTTGGGCGAGATCGGCGAGGGCCTGGTCGATGATGTCGCCGGTGATTACCGGTTGCGGCACCAAGGCGGCGAGTCTGCGCATCAGATTTTCCAGCTCGCGGACATTGCCCGGCCAGCGATAGGCCGACAGCCGCGCCAAGGCGTCCGGGTTCAGGCTTTTGGCGCTCAGCCCTTCGCTTTGCGCGCGGGCGAGGAAATGCTGGGCGAGCAGCGCGATATCGCCGGGTCGCTCGCGCAAGGGCGGCAGGCGGATCGGCACCACGTTCAGCCGGTAGAATAAATCCTCACGAAACTGGCCCGCCCGGATCAGCACCCGCAAATCGCGATGGGTGGCGGCGACGATGCGGGCATTGGCGCGGATCGGCTGGCGCCCGCCGACGGTGGTGAACTCGCCCTCCTGCAGGACGCGCAGCAGGCGGGTTTGCGCCTCCTGCGGCATGTCGCCGATTTCATCGAGGAACAAGGTGCCGCCTGCGGCTTGTTCGAAACGGCCGATATGGCGATTGGTGGCGCCGGTGAAGGCGCCGCGCTCATGGCCGAATAATTCGCTCTCGATCAGTTCGCGCGGGATCGCCGCCATGTTGATCGCGACGAACGGACCCTGGCGGCGGCGGCCATAATCATGCAGAGCCCGCGCGATCAATTCCTTGCCGGTGCCGGATTCGCCGGTGACCATGATGGTCAGATCGGCGGTGGTGAGGCGGGCGATCACCCGGTAGATTTCCTGCATCACCGGGGCGCGGCCGATCAGCGGCAGGTCATCGCCGGGGATCGCTTCCTGGGCCGGACCGGGTAAGGGCTGTTTGATCGCGCGATCGACGATGCTGAGCAATTCGGTCAGATCGAAGGGTTTGGGCAGATATTCGAAGGCGCCGCGCTGGGTTGATTGGACGGCGGTGAGAATGGTCGATTGCGCGCTCATCACCACCACCGGCAAATCGGGCCGGGCACGGCGAATGCGCGGCACCAGATCGAGCCCGTTGCCATCGGGCATCACGATGTCGGTGATCACCAGATCGCCTTCGCCATCCTCGACCCAACGCCAGAGGGTGGCGACCGCGCCGGTGGTGCGCACCTGATAGCCCGCGCGACCGAGCGCCTGGGTGAGCACGGTGCGGATCGAGCGGTCATCATCGGCGATTAAAATTGTCGGCACGGTGGTCATGCGCCTGATCCATTTCCTAAATCATCGGACGGTTCTTCGAATACGGGGAGATGCAGGCGGAACTCGGTGCGTCCGGGCCAGCTTTCGGTTTGGATCAGCCCGCCATGATCGGCGACGATTTTGGCGACCAGAGCGAGGCCGAGACCGCTGCCGGAGGCTTTGGTGCTGACGAAAGGTTCGAATAAATGACGGCGGATATCTTCGGGGATGCCCGGACCATTATCGCGCACCGCGATGAACACCGGCAGGTTG
>JAJZEG010000022.1 GCA_021828605.1 Pseudomonadota bacterium
ATCACCGCCAATCTCGGCCGCTTCAAGCCCGCCCTTGCAGGCCAGCATCTGACCGGTCGGCTGCGCTTGCAAAAATTCGTCCCGTTCTATTCCCGCGCCGCAATCGATAGCGGCGCGCTCAGCCGCAACGGCCACGCGGTCGGCTGGCTGCGCTCCGAGGCCGACGCCTATCTGCTGCAACTGCAAGGCTTCGGCCGGATGCGCCTGCCCGATGGCACCTTGGTCGATCTCGTCTTCGATGACACCAATGGCCGCCCCTACGTCCCCCTCGGCAAGCTCCTCGCCGCCCGAGGCGATCTCCCGGCCAATGATCTCTCCGTGCAATCGATCATCAACTGGCTGCAAGCCCATCCAAACCAGGCGCGCAGCATCACCGCGCAAAACCCGAATTACGTCTTTTTCAAGCGCGTCCACGATATCCAAGCCAATCTCGGCGCGCCCGGCGCGCTCGGCGTGCCACTCACCCCCCGCCACTCCATCGCCATCGCCGCGGGCAGCATCCCGCTCGGCGCGCCGGTCTTCGTCACCGCCCCCGGCTTCGCCCGACTCACCGCCGCGCAGGATATCGATGTCAGCGCCAAAGGTGCCGCTGCCGCCCAGATCTTTTTCGGCGTAGGCACCCACGCCGAAGCCCAGGCCGGCGCCTTTTTGCAAACGGGTCAAATCACCCTCCTGCTGCCCCGCCCGATCAGCCCCCAACCCGCCAGTTAACTCCATGACCCTCCCCGCAAAACCCCGAGTCGCCCTGTTCGTCACCTGCCTGGTCGATCTCTATCGCCCCAGCGTCGGCTTCGCCGCCCTGACCCTGCTCGAAGCCGCAGGCTGCGCGGTCGAAGTCCCGCGCGGACAAACCTGCTGCGGCCAACCCGCCTATAATGCCGGCGACCACGCCACCGCGCGCGATCTCGCCGCCGGCCTGATCAAATCCTTTGCCGCCTATGATTACATCGTCGCCCCGTCCGGCTCCTGTGCCGGCATGCTGCGCAAACACCTGCCCGACCTGTTCACCAACGACCCGCACCTTCGCGCCCAGGCCGAAAGCCTCGCCGCCAAAACCTACGAACTCACCAGCTTCCTGGTCGATATCATGCAATTCAAGGGCCTCGGCGTCGCCCATCCTGGCCGTGTCACCTATCACGATAGCTGCGCAGGCCTGCGCGAACTCGGCGTCAAATCCCAACCGCGCGCCTTGCTCGCCCAGGTCGCCGGACTTGACCTCATCGAGATGGCCGAGCCGGAAATCTGCTGCGGCTTCGGTGGCACGTTCTGCATCAAATATCCCGATATCTCGACCCGCATGGCCGCCGATAAAACCGCCGACGCCGCCACCACCGGCGCGCCCACTTTGCTCGCGGGCGATCTCGGCTGCCTGCTCAATCTCGCGGGCCTGCTCAGCCGCGACAACCAACCGATCGCCGTGCGCCACGTCGCCGAACTGCTCGCCGGAATCACCGATACCCTGCCACCCATCGGCGCCCCGAAAGCCGCGTCATGAGCACCACAGCCCCCAGCACCGCCCGCGACCGCCTCACCCTCGCCAGCCTGATCGGCGTCCTCGGCGTGGTCTATGGCGATATCGGCACCTCGCCGCTCTACGCTTTGCAAGCCTGCCTCAGCTACGTGACCAAGGGGGGCCTGCATAATATCGACGTGTTCGGCCTGGATTCCCTGATTTTCTGGGCGCTGATCATCACCGTCACCCTGAAATATGTGATCTTCGTGATGCGCGCCGATAATGATGGCGAAGGCGGGATTCTCGCCCTCATGGCGCTCGCCCAACGCGTCGCCCGCTCCAAGCGCACCCGCACCGCCCTGCTCCTGATCGGTATTCTCGGCGCAGGATTATTCCTCGGCGATGGCGTGATCACCCCGGCCATCTCGGTGCTCTCCGCCGTCGAAGGGCTCAGCGTCGCCTCACCCAGCTTCAACGCGCTGGTCCTGCCCATCGCCATCGGCGTGATCGTCGGCCTGTTCATGGTGCAACGCCGCGGCACCGCGACCGTCGGGCGCTTCTTCGGCCCGATCATGGTGATCTGGTTCCTCACCATCGGCGGGCTCGGCCTGCATGAAATCATCCTGCACCCGATCATCCTGCGCGCCCTGATCCCCACTTACGGCATCCATTTCATCCTCAGCCATGATTTCCTCGCCTTCACCGCCCTCGGCGCGGTGGTGCTCTCGGTCACCGGCGCCGAGGCGCTCTATGCCGATATGAGCCATTTCGGCCGCCGCCCGATCCGCCTGTCCTGGCTCTGCTTCGTCCTGCCCATGCTGATGCTGAATTATCTCGGCCAGGGCGCTCTGGTGATCATCCATCATCACGCCGCCGACAACCCGTTTTATCTGCTCGCCCCGCACCAGGTGCTGATCCCTCTGGTCATCCTCTCCACCATCGCCACCATCATCGCCAGCCAATCGGTCATCTCCGGCGCCTTCACCCTGGGCCGCCAATGCGTCCAGCTCGGCCTGCTGCCGCGCATGGAAGTGCGCCACACCAACCAGACCGAGGAAGGCC
>JAJZEG010000140.1 GCA_021828605.1 Pseudomonadota bacterium
GCGGATGCGCTCGATTTCGGCGAGCAGCGCGACCGGATCGATCACCACGCCATTGCCGATCAGGCCGAGCTTGCCGCGCACCAGACCCGAGGGCAGGAGCGATAATTTATAGGTCTGATTGCCGACCACCAGCGTATGGCCAGCGTTATGGCCGCCTTGGAACCGCACCACGATATCGGCGCGCGAGGCCAGCCAATCGACCACCTTGCCTTTGCCTTCGTCACCCCATTGGGCGCCGATAATGGTGACATTGGCCATGATTATACTCCTGCGAGATCGGTAATGACGCCATCGCGCCAGAGATGCGAGCAGCCGAGGCGCTGCGCTTCGTGGATGTCATCGGCCACGAGGTGGTGACCCAGAATCGTGGCGTAGCCGTCGGCCTGGGCTGCCGTAACCGCGGCAAGCGGCGCGTTGGCGGGCACATAGAGCCGCGCGCGCAAAATCAGCTTGGGGGCGACGCGCAAGGCGGTGTCGGGATAGAGGGTGATACCGGTGGCGGATTCGCCGTTTTCGCAGAGGTAACGGCCGCCGCGACCGAGTTCGGCCTGGCGTCCGGGCGCGAAAATCGTGACCGCCGCACCGGTATGATAACGATAGCCGCGGAATTCCACCGGATCGATGGTCACCCGCAAGCTTGGATCGCGCGCGGCGATACAGGTGACGATATCGGCCAGACGCTGGGCATGGGCGCGCGCGGCGGGCGGTAGATCGATACCGGCGATCAGATCGAGCGCGCGCTCGGCCAGACCGGCTGCGTCGAGCAGGGTGCATAATGACGGCGCCCAGTCACCGCCATGGCGCGCGATGGCGGCGGCGTCCTTGCGGTCAAGCGCATGGGTGAGTTCGGCTTGGTCGGCGGCGGCAATCGCCTGATTGCCGATCAAAGCCGGGATCAACGGCGGCATGGTCAGATCGACGCTGATCGCGGTGATGCCTGCGGCGCGCAGCGCATCGACGGCGACCAAGATTGCCTCGGCATCGGCCTGTGGCAGATCCGGCCCGATCAGCTCGATGCCCGCTTGCGACACCTGCCGTTCCGGGGCCATTTGCGTGCCACGCACCAACAGGCAAGGGCCCGCATAAGCGAGGCGCAACGGGCGTGGCGCGCTGGCCAACCGGGTGGTGGCGATGCGCGCGATTTGCGGGGTGGTGTCGGCGCGCAGCCCCATCATCCGCTGTGATTCCGGGTCCATGATCCGATAAATCTGCTCGGCGAGCGCCGATCCGGCGCCGGAGAGCAGGCTCGATTCGAACTCGACCAAGGGCGGCTGCACCCGCTGATAGCCGTTCAAATCGAACCGATGCATCAGCGTTTCGATCAGATGCGCCTCGCGAACAGCGTCGGGCGGCAGGCTGTCGCCGAACCCGGCCGGCAATAATCCGCGATGCGGGGGGAGATCATCGGTCATGTCGGTCTTTCAAGATAAGCGAGGCCTCATAACACCGGCGACGCATCACGCCAAACCGGGCGAGAATGAAATCAAGAAAGAAATTGGCAAGCCGCGCCGCGCGTGCTTAGGTGATTACAACCTATGCGGGTAAATCGATGCTGTTCAACACGCCAGTATTTATTTTAGCGTTTCTGCCCCTCACTTTGACGGGGTTCGTCCTTGCCGGACTTTATCACCGTCGCGCGGCGTTGCTGGTGCTGCTGCTCGCGAGCCTGGTGTTTTATGGCTGGTGGAACCCGATATTTTTGCCGCTTTTAATCGGCTCGATGATCGCGAATTACGCGCTGGCGCAGGTGATGCTCCAGGCGACCATGCGCCAATCCGCGCGCCCGCGCTTGTGGCTGATTGCCGGCCTGATCGGCAATCTGGGCCTGTTGGGCTGGTTCAAATATGCCGGTCTGCTGGCCGCAACGGGTGCGGCGCTCGCGGGATATCCTGCGCTGCAACTCGGGATCATTCTGCCTTTGGGGATTAGTTTTTTCACCTTTCAACAAATTATGTTTTTGGTTGATTCCTATCGGGGCGAGGTACCGCCTTGTGGGGTGCTGGATTATGCCTGCTTTGTCGGGTTTTTTGCGCATCTGATCGCCGGCCCGATCGTGCGGCCGCGCGATATCATCCCGCAATTCACGCGCCATGACGGGCGGGTGCGCACCGATAATCTGGTGGCCGGGATCGAGATTTTTCTACTGGGTCTGGCGAAAAAACTGGTACTCGCTGACAGTCTGGCCCGCTTCGCCGATCCGGGTTTTCGCGCGGCATCCGCTGGACATTCGCTGTCGCTGGTCGAAGCCTGGTTCGCCTTGCTGGCCTATGGCGCGCAGATTTACTTCGATTTCTCCGGCTATTCCGATATGGCGATCGGGCTCGCGCGAATGATTGGCATTGAGTTTCCGCTGAATTTTCGCAGCCCCTATCAGGCCAGCGACATCAGTGATTTCTGGCGGCGCTGGAATATCACTTTATCATTATTTCTGCGTGATTATCTCTATATTCCGCTCGGCGGCAATCGGCATGGTGAGATCAGGCGCAATGCCAATTTGATGATCACCATGCTGCTC
>JAJZEG010000401.1 GCA_021828605.1 Pseudomonadota bacterium
AGAACGGGTAACCGCCATAGCCCAGCCCGCCCACCGCGCTGAATTGCGGATCCTGCCGCAAATGATCAACCAACGCCTCCACCGATTGCGAATCATTGGCACCCTTCGGCAACAGCACCGATGCAACCAGCCGATGCGCCGGATTGAACCCCAGCGGCTGGTTCAGCGCCCGATATAGGCTGAGCCCCAAAATCAGGCTCCCCACGAGCAGCATGAAGGCCAACGCCACCTGCACCGCGCCCAAGCCGCGCTGGGTCAGCCGCGCCGCCCGCCCCATGGTCGCGCGCATCCCCTGCCCGGCTTGCTGCACCGCCTGGCGCGCCGTCACCTGCCGCGCCGGCGCCGCGACAATCAACAAGCCCGCGAATACAGTCAAAACCACGCTGCACAACACGGAAGGCAAGCCAAACCCAATGCTGAAGGGCGCAACATTTTCAGCGATCCCCACTTTCTTGATCGCCCACAGCACCGGATAAGCCAGCATAATCGCCAAAATTGCGGTGCTTGCCAAAATCGGCATTTGTTCCAGCAGCAAAATCCGCACCACCCCGATCCGCGAGGCGCCCAGCACCCGCCGCAGCGCAAATTCACCCAACCGCCCGCGTTGCCGCACCAAGGCCAGATTGACCGCATTGGCCATCGCCAACACCAGCAACAACACCGCCATTCCTTGCAACAATAACGGTAGTGTCCCCAAACTGGACAGGCCGATAATCGCGCCCCGCAACGGCGCCGCAGCAAGCTTTTTACTGGATAAATGGGTCGCCGATACTGCGCCCGGATCACGCAAAATATGCGCCTTTTGATCGTTGATTTGATTGTTCAACAATCGTAACGTTACCCCCCGATGCAGTCGGGCGATCATGAAATAATTAATATTCTCCATGGCATCGGTCGCCATTGGCAGGCGCAACGGCAGGATGATATCGCTCGCCGATAAAAATTTATAATTCCTCGGCAAAACCCCGACAATCCGCGCGTGATGCGTGCCCACCACCACCGAGGCCCCCAGCGCCGAGCGCTGCCCGTCATACGCCGTTTGCCAAAATTTATAGGAAATCATCGCCTCGCGCGGCCCATCCGCTTGCCCCGCCATCGCTCGCGGCAACCGTCCCAAAACCGGAACAATCCCCAATGTGCCAAACCAACTCGGCGTTACGCTGGCAAAACTCACCGCCCGCTTCTGCCCCCGCACCATCCCGACCACCTCGCCGCCCTCGCCGCCATAGCCCCAAAGCCCCGCCGCTTTAATGCCCGGCACCCAACGCAGCATACGCACATAATCACGCGGTGCGACAAACGGATCATTCAACCCAACCTTGGGACGCTGGTCACTGATCATCACCAGTTGCCCAGCCTGCCGATAAGGCAAGGGCTGCATCTCGATCCCGTAAAACACCCCAAACGCAGCCGCGTTTGCGCCAATTGCCAACGCTAACATCACAATACTCGCCCCCGCGTAAAATGGCCGCCTGAGTAAGCCGCGCCAAACCCGCAAGGCTTCACTCATCCCGCTCGATAGACGAACATCCATAATTTTACTCCGCATCTAACAATTTTTTAACCTTCATCCGCGCGGCCAGCGAAGCAGGTCGCCACGCGGCACCAATCATGATCGCGGCAATAACCACGAACGCCACAGCAAACATGATCGGGGCAATTTGTTTCACATGAAACAAAATGGGCGTCATCGCCCGCACCAGCAAAAACCCGCCAAACATCCCACCAGCGAGCCCAAACACCAGCAACCACGCCGCTTCACCCAACGCCAGGCGCAGCAAGCGCAGCGGCGACGCGCCTAACATCGCCCGCATCCCAAACTCCGGCAGCCTTGCCCGAGCGATATAGGCATTGACCGCATAAACCCCGAGTCCGGCCAGAACCAGCGCCAGAGCCGCAAACACCGCAACAATCGAGGCCGCCATGCGCCGAAATCCAACAAATCGGCCAATAACGGTGTGATAGGACCGCACCGAGGTCACCACCGCCCCCGGAATCGCCGCCTCGATCAGAGTCCTGATCCGACCATCGATGCCGTGAACATGCGGACGCAGTCGGATAATAAAATCAGCTAAATAGACCGGATAGGATTTGATCACGAAGGCTGTCGCTGGAACATACATGGTGCCCACCCGCCGCCGCCAAGCCGCACTGCGCCAGATCACCGGTGCCGCAACCCCGACGATCCGAAAAACGCCCATCAGCGGCAGCTGCAGGCTGCGCCCCACCACATTGGTGCTGCCGAATAATCGTTGCGCGGCCCCAGCCCCGATCACCAGCACCTTGCTCCCGTGCTGCTGATCCAAAAGGTCCAATGCCCGACCGCGCAAAATTCGAATACCTAGCGTGGCAAAATAATCAGGCCCCGCAAGCGACGTGTTGATAAAACTGGTCGCAGCCGCACCCGGCGTTACAAGCCGGATTGGCAGGCTGGCTGTCGAATGCGAAAATGGCAGCGTGCTGAAACCCACACCGGTTGCGGATACCACCGAGGGCACATGGCGCAGCCGGGT
>JAJZEG010000180.1 GCA_021828605.1 Pseudomonadota bacterium
GTCGTTCATGGTGAGACATCCGGTTGAGCGGCGGCGGGGACGGAGCCGAGATCAGGGTGAAAGGGTGAACAGTCCCGGCCCGCGCGAAACACGCAATTTCAGGCGGCCGGGATGATAATTCGCGCGATATGGCGTGACCGGATCATCGGGCTTTTATGCGTTGGTTGCGCGTTGTTGGTCAAGGATTGCGCGCAGCGCGTCAAGGCAGGACTGGCGATCCAGGGTGCAGAAGCTGGCGAGCCAGGCCGCGCGGATATCGGCGAGCAGGACGCCGATGGTGGGGCCCGGACTGAGGCCGAGGGCGAGCAGATCAGCGCCGCGCAGGGGGAAAATCGGGTTGGGCATGGCGAGCAGCCGGGCGCGCAGCGCTTGAGCATCGGGGTGCAGATAGGTTTTGGCGTGCAGCGCCGCGCGGTCGTGATCGGCGAGGGCGACGCGCAAGCGGGCGTCATCGGCATCGGGTTCGAGAGATGGGGCGGCGTTGATCTGATGCAAGGTGCGGCGCTCGGCATCCGAGAGACGCAGGGCGTCGGCGAGATCATCGATCGGGCCGGTATTGAGCAGGGCGATACGGGCGAGCGGCGCGGTCAGGCCGTGGGTGATCGCACGCTGCAACCGGGGCAGATCGGTGCCCAAGGGCAGGGTTCGGTGCAAAATACCGGTTTGCGCCATCAGATCGAGGGCAGCGTTGGGGTTGGGTGCAGCGAGGATGCGTTTGAGTTCAGACCAAATTCGCTCCGGGGAGAGCCGGGCTAGACCGGCTTGGTGGGTTTGGATCGCGCTGATCGCAGCAGGATCAGGGGGTTGATTGGCATAGCGGGCGAAAAAGCGGAAAAACCGCAGGATGCGCAGATAATCCTCGGTGATCCGGGCGCTGGGATCGCCGACGAAGCGGACCATCCCGGCGGCGAGATCGGCGCGGCCATTGAAATAATCATGGATTGCACCGGTTGGGTCCATCGACATCGCGTTGATGGTGAAATCGCGGCGGGCGGCGTCGGTTTGCCAATCATCGGTGAATGCGATGGTGGCGTGGCGACCATCGGTGGCGAGATCGCGGCGCAGGCTGGTGATTTCGACGCTCTGCCCATTGATCACGGCGGTGATGGTGCCGTGATCGAGGCCGGTTGGGATGGTGCGGATAGCCGCTTCGGTGAGGCGGGTTTGCACGGTGGCGACGGGGAGCGGAATCGCGAGATCGATATCGGTGATCGGGTGACCGGCCAGCCAATCGCGGACGGCGCCGCCGATGATGCGGGCTTCGGGCAGGATGCGCCAGAGCGGGGTTAGTGCGGGGTTGGCGAGAAGATCGGTGGTCATATCCGTAGGCTACAAGGGTGATGCGGGGAGGTAAATCAGGTGCGTCAGGTGAATTTGGGATTGAACAACGGTTAAGCCTCTGCAATGAGTGAAGGCAGAGCGTTGGTTGAGCGCGTGAGCAGGGAGGCTGTGATGGCGATGGGTCGATGGGGCGGGATTGCGGCGATGGTGTTGATCGTGCCGCTGGCCGGGTGCGGCACGATGGTCGATGGGGTCAATCAGAGCATGCTGGTTAACACCAAATGGGCCGGGCGACCGGTGAATGGCGCGTTTTGCACGCTGACCAATAATCGCGGTCGGTGGTTCGTGCGCACGCCGGGAACGGTGGTGGTGCGGCAAAGCAATTCGCCGATGAATATCGAATGTACCAAGGCGGGTTATTTGAGCAATGCCGGGGCGGTGAATTCGCATACACGGTTCATTGCGTTCGCCAACCCGATAGCGGGGCTGATGGTGGGCACTCTGGTCGATATGGGGACCGGGGGTGCGTATAAATATCCTGATGTGGTCACGGTGACGATGGTGAACCAGGCGGATTTACCGAACCAGATGGCGACGCGCTGATCGCGCGGGTATTGCGGGTTGCGTACTTGTTCTTGACGCCAAGGTGAAGGATTTGTAACTGACATGGTGATCGAAACGATCACAACCAGTTAAAAACATTCACCGATGGGAATAGTATGACAAAGGGTAATTGGCGGAATTGGGCGTTGCTGGCAGCGATCATGCCGTTTGCCGGTTGTGCGTCGATTGTCGATGGCACCAAGCAGGTGGTCTCGGTGAAAACGATCAGCGCGGCGCATGATGTGGATGGCGCGCAATGTTCGATGAAAAATGGCTCGGGGACGTTTTACGTGAAAACGCCGGGGACGGTAACGGTGCATCGCGCCTATGGGCCGCTGCATGTCAAATGCACCAAAACAGGGTACCAGCCCGCTTTGACCACCGTCAAATCAAGCACCAAGGGAATGGCGTATGGTAATCTGCTGTTCGGCGGGGTGATTGGCGCTGGCGTCGATATGTCGGACGGGGCGGCTTACAATTATCCCAAATTGATCACCGTGCCGATGACCGCACTGCCTGCGGCGAATACCGCGACGGCGGCACCGCAGACGCCCGCCGCTCAACCGACCTCCTGATCAGGCTATCGCGGATAGCGCTTTAGCGAGGCGGAGCAGAATCCA
>JAJZEG010000369.1 GCA_021828605.1 Pseudomonadota bacterium
CCGCTGCCGGAATGGTTTTGCCGGCCTCGCGCACCAGCAGCCCGATGAAATCAGGCACCGCCGCGATCAACGCATCGGCGGTGCGGCGCAAGGCGGCGGCGCAGGATCCTGCCATCGGCATGGCGGCCTGGAACGCGGCCTCGATGTCCGTTGCTGTTGCGTCGCGGCAGGTGCCAAGCTGATCGTCCGGGTCCGCCGGGTTTAGCACGCTGCGCTCGGGCCCGGCATTTGGGTTGGGTATCTCGCGCGCCAAAATCGGCGCGGCGGTCACCGGCACGCTCAGACCCGCTCGTAATTGCGCCTGCAAATCGGCCAGCACGGTTTCATCGGTTAAATCCAACCCCGGCGAATTCACCCGGATCGGCGCGAATAGGGCCGAGGGCAGCGCGATCTGCGGATGCGGCCCGCCCACCACCCCGCTTGCCTGCGCCAGAGCACGCACGGTTTGCGCGGGTTCGGCGGTCAGGTGTGCGAGATCGATGGTGGGATCGGCGATCTGATTGATGAACGAACTATTCGCGCCATTTTCCAGCAGGCGTCGCACCAAATAGGCCAGCAGGGTCTCATGGGTGCCGACCGGCGCGTAAATCCGGCACGGGCGGTTGAGTTTGGCCGCGCCCACCACCTCGGCATAGAGCGCGTCGGCCATGCCGTGCAGGCACTGAAACTCGTAATCGCCGGGGCGAAAATTCGGGCCCGCCATGTAATAAATCGAGGCCAATGTTTGCGCATTATGGGTCGCGAATTGCGGGTAAATCGCCGTGGGCGCATCGAGCATGCGACGCGCACACGCCAGATACGACACATCCGTATGGCTCTTGCGGGTAAATACCGGGAAATCAGCCAGCCCATCGAGCTGCGCGCGTTTGATTTCGCTGTCCCAATAGGCACCCTTGACCAGCCGCACCATTAATCGCCGCTGACTGCGTGCCGCCAGATCGATCAACCACTCAATCACCATGGGCGCGCGCTTTTGGTAAGCCTGCACCACAAAGCCGATACCGTCCCAGCCTTGCAGGCTGGGCGCAAAACAAAGCTGCTCCAATAAATCGAGCGACAAATCCAGCCGGTCCGCTTCCTCGGCGTCGATATTAATGCCGATATTATGCGCACGCGCAGCCTCGACCAAGGCGAGCAGCCGGGGCAGCAATTCAGCCATCACCCTTCCTTGCTGCGCGCGGCTGTAGCGCGGATGCAAAGCGGATAATTTGATCGAAATGCCCGGTCCTTCAAGCAAGGTGGGGCCTTCAAGCAAGGTTTTCGGGCGGTCCGACTGACCGATTGCGCGGATCGCCTCGGCATAATCACGGTAATAGCGCTCGGCGTCAGCGGCGGTGAGCGCGGCCTCGCCGAGCATGTCGTAGGAATAGCGAAACCCGCGCGCTTGCGGCTTGCGGCTATTGGCCAAGGCGGCTTCAATGGTCTGGCCGAGCACGAATTGCTCGCCCATCAAGCGCATCGCCACATGCACGCCCTGGCGGATCAACGGCTCGCCGCCTTTGGCAATCAGCCGGGTGAGCGCCGCCGACAGACCGGTGTCGCTCGCGGTGGCGGTTAATTTGCCCGTGACCAGCAAGCCCCAGGTCGCGGCGTTAACGAAAGGCGAGCGGCTCGCGCCAACATGTTTGCGCCAATCACCGCGACCAATTTTATCGCGGATTAACGCATCACGGGTCGCCGCATCGGGGATGCGCAAGAGCGCCTCGGCCAGGCACATCAGCGCCACACCCTCCTGGCTGGATAGAGCATATTCCTGCAACAAACTCTCGACCAGCCCGTGCTGGCCTTTGTCCCGGAGCGACGTCACTAAGCGCGTCGCTAAGACCCGGACCTGCTCGGCCTGGGCTGCGGGCAGCGTTGCCAAATCAAGCAGAGGCGGCAGGCAATCCGGCTCAGAGCGACGATAGGCGTGTCGGATTGCGGCACGCAAGGAAGACGGATCGGTGGTCACGCCAAAAGCGGCAAAATCGGTGGGTGGGCTGATATCCATGACTCACTCTTCGCGCCAAATCGGCGCGAGGAAAAGGGGGGCGACATAAAATTACAACGCAGTCTCGCGATGATCGGGCGCCGGTGACGCATCGGCGATGATCGGCTAGATTGCTTCCATGACGGTTGCAATCACCCGGAGCCATAAACGGATCGCGGTCAATGTGAGCCTTGATGGCGCCTTGGCCGCCATCGCGGTGCTAGCGGCGTTTTGGCTGGCCGCCCCCGCTCATCCGATGCCGACACCGGCTTTATTGCCTTTGGCGGGCACCGCCGCGATCTGGTTGATCGGCGTCCCGTTTGGTCTGGCCCGACAACATTGGCGCTTCACCGGGCTGAGTGATGCGCTCGCGATCACCGCCACCGCGACCCTGACCACGGTTTTGATCACCTTACTCCTGATCGGCGTCGGTGCGCCGCTGCCTTCCGCGAGCTTCCCGGTTCTGTTGCTGCTGATGCTCACCTTGGGCCTGCTGGCACCCCGGCTCACCTACCGGATCATGCGCACTCGGCGCGACGGGGGTGCTGAGCACAGCACTGACCTGATCCCGGCTTTGGTGATCGGCGATGGTGCCAGTGGCGATTTATTCCTGGCCGCCCTCGCCCGCGATCCGCGCCGTCGCTACCGCGCCATTGGCCTGGTGCTGCCCTCGGCGCGCGAGGCCGGGCGACGGATCCATGGCGTGCCGATTCTGGGCTCCCGCGCGCAGCTGGGCGCGGTGCTCGATCAACTCGACGCCGCCGAGCAATCGCCCGCGCTGCTGATCATCGCCGCCAGCGATCTGAGCGGCGCCGATCTGCGCGCCATTCTCGCTCATGCCGAACCGCGCGGCCTGCGCGTCGCCCGCGCGCCCAACCCGACCGCACTGGTCACCCCGTTTCTGCCGGACGGCGGCGCGGTCGATCAAGCGCTCCGCCCGATTGCGATCGAGGAACTGCTCAATCGCCCGCAAGTCACCCTCGACCGCGAGGGCATGGCGCGGCTGATCCAGGGCAAGCGGGTGTTGATCACCGGTGCGGGCGGCTCGATTGGCTCAGAATTAGCGCGTCAGGTGGCCTGTTTCGGGCCCGCGAGCCTGACGCTGCTCGATTCCAGCGAATTTGCGCTCTGGTCCATTGATTTGGAACTCTCGGAAACCGAGCCCGTCGTGCCGCGCCAGGCGGTGATCGCCGATGTGCGCGACGCGGCCCGGATCAATGCGTTATGCGCCACGCTGCAACCAGAATTGGTGTTTCACGCCGCCGCCTTGAAACATGTGCCCTTGGTTGAGGCCAATCCGCTGGAAGCCATCGCCACCAACACGCTCGGCACCCGCAATGTCGCCGAGGCGGCCCGCGCCTCGGGCGCTGAGGTGATGGTGCTGATTTCCACCGATAAAGCGGTTAATCCCTCCTCAATCATGGGCGCCTCCAAGCGGCTCGCGGAAATGTTCGCCCAGGGGCTCGATATCGCCGCGCGCGCCTCAGCCCACGGTGCCGCGATGCGCCCCCCTTCTATGCGTATCGTCACCGTGCGGTTTGGCAATGTGCTCGGCTCGACCGGCTCGGTGGTGCCGCTCTTTCGCCGGCAACTGGCCAGGGGCGGACCGCTCACCGTGACCCACCCCGATATGAGCCGCTATTTCATGACCGTGCGCGAAGCGGTGTCGTTGGTGTTGCAAGCCTCGGTGGTCGGCTGTTCGGATGCGGCTTTGCCGGTCGCGCGCGGGGGGATTTTTGTGCTCGATATGGGCGAGCCGGTGAAAATCGTTGATTTAGCCCGGCAAATGATCCGCCTCGCCGGATTGCGCCCGGATATTGATGTCGCGATCAATTTCACCGGCTTGCGGCCCGGCGAAAAACTCTTCGAGGAGTTGTTCCATGGCCGCGAACAGCCAATCGAGACCGGCTTTCCCGGCCTGCTGATGGCCGCACCGCGCGCCGCCGATGCTGCGTTCATCAGCCGGGCCTTCGATGAGATCGCGCTCCTGATCGCGCGCGGGGATGCGCCGGGCGTGCGCGCCATCCTCGCGCGTCTGGTTCCCGAATATGGCGATCCGGCGGACCGAACAGCAATTCCATCGAACGCCGGTTTGCTCTAAGCGGTGCGCATGAGCCTCATTAATGCCGCACGCGCCGATTTATCCACCCCGCCGATGATCAAATTTCTCGATCTCGCCGCCCAGCAACAAAGGCTGGGAGACTCGTTGCGTCGCCGGATTGACGCCGTGCTCGCCCATGGCGCCTATATTCTTGGCCCCGAAGTCGGTGAACTAGAGCAGTCCCTCGCCGCCTATTGCGGCGCCGCCCATTGCGTGAGCGTCAGTTCCGGTACCGATGCCTTGCAAATCGCGATGATGGCCGAAGCCATCGGGCCGGGGGATGCGGTATTTTTACCGGCTTTCACCTATACCGCGACCGCCGAAGTGCCGTTGCTGCTGGGAGCGACGCCGGTTTTTGTTGATATCGATCCCGCGACGTTCCAAATTGATCCCGCAGCGCTCGAAGCCCGGATTACCGAAATTACCCGCGCTGGCACACTCCGCCCGCGCGCTGTGATTGGTGTGGATTTATTCGGCCAGCCCGCGCCCTGGCCCGCTTTGAATGCGATTGCCGCGCGGCATAATTTATTCACCCTCGATGATTGCGCGCAATCCTTCGGCGCGGTGCTCGATAATGCCCGGCTTGGGCACGCGGCGCATGCGACGGCGACCAGTTTTTTCCCGTCCAAACCGCTCGGCGCCTATGGCGATGGCGGCGCCTTATTCACCGAGGATGCGGACCGTGCGGCACTGTATCGCTCGCTGCGCACCCATGGCGAAGGCACCACCCGCTATGACGTGCAGCGGATCGGGATGAATGGTCGGCTCGATACGCTGCAAGCTGCGGTGTTGCTGGCCAAGCTTGAGGTGTTTGACGCTGAGTTGGACCGGCGCGAGGCCATTGCCTGCGCCTATGATGCGGGCCTCGCCACCACGGTCACCATTCCGGTTCGGGTGCCCCATAGCCGCTCGGCCTGGGCGATTTATCCGGTTCTGTTCGCCGATCAGACTGCGCGCAGCGCGGCGCAGGCGCAGATGCAGGCGCAAGGCGTGCCCAGTGCGATTTACTATCCCAAACCCTTGCACCATCAGCCCGCTTACGCTGCCGCTCATGCCCAAACCAGCGATGGCGCGACGTTGCCGGTGGCCGAGGATATCGCAACCCGTATTCTCGCTCTGCCGATCCACCCGGATTTGACCGATGCCGAGATCGAGCGGGTGATCGCCTCTCTGGCCGGGGCGCGCTGATGCCACGCGGTGATTTGTTCGCCGAACTCGGCCCGTACCAATCGGGGTTTTTATCGGTAGGCGATGGGCATGTACTCTATTGGGAACAGGTCGGTAATCCGCGTGGCAAGCCGGTGCTGTTTTTGCATGGCGGTCCAGGGGCCGGGGCCGGGGCGGTGCATCGGCGGTTTTTCGATCCCAGCGTCTGGCGCCTGATTATTTTCGATCAGCGCGGCGCGGGTCGGTCAACGCCCTTGGGCCATCTGGCCGCCAACACCACCCGGCATCTGATTGATGATATCGATGCGTTGCTCGATTTTTTGCATATTGAACGCTGCTTGTTGTTCGGTGGTTCCTGGGGCTCCACCCTAGCTTTGGCCTATGGTCAGGCCCGACCATCGCGGGTGACCGGCATGGTGTTGCGCGGGATTTTTCTCGGCAGACCCTGTGAGGTTGATTGGTTTTTGCACGGGATCGCGCAATTTTTCCCCGATGCGCATGGCAGTTTTATCAATTTTCTCCCCGAACCCGAGCGCGGCGATGTGCTCGCCGCCTATTACCGGCGCCTGATTGACCCTGACCCGGCAATCCATGGCCCGGCTGCGCGCGCATGGTCGGTTTATGAGGGGTCCTGCTCAACCTTGCTGCCCAGTTTCGAGACCGTCCACGCCTTCGCCCAGGATCGCACCGCGCTGGGGCTGGCGCGGATTGAGGCGCATTATTTCGTCAATCACTTATTCCTGCCTGAAGCCGGATTGCTGGGGGGTATGGCACGGATCAAGCACATGCCGGGCGAAATCGTGCAGGGCCGCTATGACATGATTTGCCCGCCGCGCACCGCCTTTGATTTGATGGAAGCCTGGCCCGCCGCGCGGTTGACCCTGGTGCAGGATGCCGGTCATTCGGCGCTCGAACCTGGGGTGCGCGCCGCCTTGATTGCCGCCCTTGAGCGCGCGCGTCACCTTGATTGACCAAAGCGACCGATCCACGCGCGACCGGCCTTGCCCTGATTTTGCCGCATTCGGGGGTAATGCATGCGCATGATGGCAGCACCGACATCCGCAATAGGGCCGCGATCTGATCGGGTGGCCGCAGCCAAGCTGACCCGGCGTTCGGCATTGACCGCACTGGGCGCGGGGGCGCTGAGCCTGGCCCCCTTGGGAACGGCTTGCGCGAATGGAACCGTGACGCCGCGCCACGTGACCTCGACGATGTCTGCGGCACCGTTAACCATGGCAACCGGCGCGCCCGGAGGCGGCTTTTCGCGCTACGGTCCTGCCTTCGCCGTTTTGGCCGAACAGGCTTTGCACCGCCTTATCTCGTTTCGGGCCTCGGGGGGCAGTGCAGCCAATATATTACTGCTCGAACAGAATGCGGTGCAGCTGGGCATGGCCAGCCTCGCAATTGCCAATCAAGCCTGGATGGGCAGCGCGCGCTGGACCGGTGGGTTGCAAATGCGCGGATTTCGCGCGTTATTTCCGGTCTATCAGCAACAACTCCAAATCGTTGCCCGCGCTGATGGTAAAATCCTGCGCCTGCAAGATCTGGCCGGGCGGCGGATCGGGGTTGGCCCCAGCGGCAGCACCGGCGCGGTATTGACCCCTGGTTTGCTGCGCGCCACTGGCATTATCGGCGCGAAACTGATCACCGGCGGCTATGCCCAGCAGGTCGCCGCCTTGCGGGACCGCGAACTCGATGCCTGCGCGTTTTTCGGCGCGACCCCCCTGCCCGCTTTGGCTAAAGCCGCGACCGATGGCACGTTCCGCCTGATCGGACTGACCAAGCAATCCAGCACCGCGGCACGGATTGCCGATCCCGGCGTCGGCCCCAGCGTGGTGCCACATACCGCTTTGCCCGGCCTGACCCAGCCGGTGATGACCATTGGCTCACCGGCCATGGTGCTGGCGCGCGCTGATTTGCCCGACCCGGTGGCGGCGATCCTGACCCAGGCTGCTTTGCTGCATCAAGCGGATTTGCTCGCAATGGCGCGCATCGCGGTGCCGCCGCACGATGTATTACAAAGCGGGATTGATAGCGTAATGATCCATCCGGGTGCGGTGCCAGTGTTGCGCCATCACGGCATTATTGTGCCCGAACAATTGATCGGCCAGCCCACGACCCTGCCCAAATCGGTCAAAGACTGACCAATTTTCTCTGCGACTAGTGTCCCGATTCTGAAATCCGTTGGATTTCAGAATCAGAGTGGACACTAGAAAATTCAATGGTTTAGTGGCCTGCTTATCCCTGAAATTCATCCAATGAATTGCAGGGGCAGGACACTAGGACTGGCCCTGCGCGCCACGACGCCCTATGTCCTGCTGAATTGACGTATAAATTCACCCTAATCAGCGGGTCGCCGGATATGGCCGATCTGGACTTGGTTGTATCGGATAGACTGAATGACCCGATTGATCGTTAGTCTTGTCACTATCAGCCATCGGCGTGCCGTGCCGGTTCTGGCGCTATTCGCGCTGCTGATCGGGCTCGGCCTGAATTTTGCCTTGCATCATTTGAGCATCGATACCGACACTGATCATTTATTCGCAAGCTCCCTGCCCTGGCGCCAGCAGCAAATCCGCTTTGATCGCGACTTCCCGCAATTCAATAATTTAATCGTCGCCGTGGTCCGCGCGCCAACACCCGAAGCCGAGGCCAGCACCGCCAATGCGCTGACCCGCGCGATTGAGCGCGATCCACAGCATTTTCATGATGTCAGTGAGCCCGGCCAAGGCGCGTTTTATCTCCAGAACGGGCTGTTGCTCCTGCCGCAAACCAAGCTCGCTGACCTGCTGAACACCATCGTAATCGCCGAACCGTTCCTGGGCCAACTCAGCGCCAATCCCAGCGCTGCCGGACTGTTCAACGCCTTCGGCCTGATCGCGCAAGGGGCAAGCGCCGGGCAGGCCAATCTCGCCCCCTATCATCATGTGCTCACCCAATTCGCCACAATATTGCACACGGCCATCCACCCGCCACCGGGCCAGTCGGCACTGCCATTATCCTGGCAATCGCTGATCGCGCCCAGCCTCACTAAGGCGCAGGGCGATGTGCAATTCGTGCTGATCCATCCGGTGCTTAACCATCACACGCTCGAACCCGGCGGCGCCGCCACCGCCGCTTTGCGCCAAATCATCGCAGGGCTCCCCTTGGTGCGCGCGGGCCAGGCCAGCGTGCATTATACCGGGCAAATCCCGCTCTCGGATGAGCAATTTGCCAGCTTGCAACAGGGAATATTTATCGGCCTCGCGATTAGCCTCGTATTGATCGCGCTTTGGCTCACCCTCGCCGTGCGCTCGTGGCGCATGATTGTGCCGATCCTGATCACGCTGGTTGCCGGGCTGGCTTTGACCATCAGCTTCGCCGCCGTGGCGATTGGCCGCCTCAATCTGATTTCGGTGGCTTTTGCGATTTTATTCATTGGTTTGGCCGTCGATTTCGCGATCCAATTCTGTGTGCGCCTGCGCGATGCAAGGCAACGGATCAGTGATCGCGGCTTGGCGATGAACGCCACCGCGCGCGAGGCAGGTGGGCAGATCGCTCTCGCCGCCATCGCCACCGCCAGCGGTTTCCTCGCCTTCGTGCCGACCAGCTTCATCGGTGTGGCCGAATTGGGCGGCATTGCCGGGATTGGCATGCTGATCGCGTTTATCTGCACCATCACCCTGCTGCCAGCCCTGTTGGCACTGACCCGCCCGCGTGCCGAAGCAGCGCCGATTGCGTTTGCTTTTGGCGCGCGCGCCGATCAGTTCCTGATCCGCCATCACCGGATTATTCTCGCTTGCTTCGCCCTGCTCGCCATCGGTGGTGTAATTTCGGCGACCAGCCTGCGCTTTGACGCTAATCCGCTTGACACCCAAAATCCCCATACCGAAGCGATGCGCACCCTGAAATCGCTTACCGGCAATATCGTGACCAACCCGTTTTATATCGAAGCCATCGTGCCCTCGCTGACCGATGCGCGGCGCCTGATCCCGCAACTGCGCCGCCTGCCCGATGTATCAGCGGTGATTTCCGGTGCCAATTTCATTCCCACTCATCAAGCCGCCAAGCTGGCGATGATCAGCCAGACGCAGTCGATCCTCGGCCCAGCCCTTGCCACTGGCTCGCCGAGCCCAACCACCCCGGCGCAAATCCGCGCCGCCGCCACCGTCGCGCGCCAAGCCATAAGCGCCGCCACACCGCTATTACCGGCAAACGCACCGCTGGTGCGCATTGGCACTGATTTAGAGCAACTCCCGCCTTTGCCCGGCCCGCAACTCCTGGCGCTGAATCAGCAGCTGACCGGTAATCTGCCGGCTGAACTCACGCGGCTCAACCAAGCGCTGAACCCCGCGCCGATCACCCTGCAAACACTCCCCAATTTGGTCAAACGCGACTGGTTTCTCCCTGACGGCGCGGTGCGATTGCAAATCATCCCGACCAAAGCGGGTGGCGTTTCGCCCGGCATCAACCGGTTCGTACGGAATGTGCAAAAAATTGTGCCCAATATCGGCGGCCCGGCGGTGATTTCGGTAGCCACCGCCGGGACGATCCTGACCGCCTTCCGCGAGGCCGCCTTGCTCGCCTCGGTCGCCATCGCGACCATCCTGCTCGTGGTGCTGCGCTCAGCGCGCGATGCGGCGTTGGTGATCATCACCCTCGCTTTATCGGCTTTGCTCACCGCGCTATTTGCCAAACTCGACGGCTTGACGCTGAACTATGCCAATATAATTGCACTCCCTTTGCTGCTGGGCGTTGGTGTATCGTTCAATGTCTATTTCGTGATGAATTGGCGTTCGGGCCTGCGCAGTATGCTGGGCTCGGCCACCGCGCGCGCGGTGCTGTTCTCGGCCCTCACCACCGGCACCGCCTTCGGCTCGCTCGCCGCCTCGGCGGATCGCGGCACCGCCAGTATGGGCACGGTGCTGCTGCTCAGCCTGCTCGCCGTGCTGATTGCCACGTTTGTCTTCCTACCCGCTTTGCTCGCCAGCCTTCGTCGTCCCAGTTGATCGATGCCCCCTGATCATGCTGGATAAACGCAGCCTCAGCCTCGCCGGTCATCGCACCTCAATCGCCTTGGAACCCGCTTTCTGGACAGTGCTCACCGCTATTGCCGATGAACGCGCCGTCACTTTGACCGGCTTGATCGCGCAAATCGATGCCATTCGGACGCCGGAGCAAAATCTCGCCTCGGCCTTACGGGTCTTTGCTCTACAGCATCGCCCGGTGTAATCTATTCCAAATCGATCAAGGAAGCCGCCAATGCCGCATTATCGTTCCCGTACCACCACCCATGGACGCAATATGGCGGGAGCCCGCGCCCTCTGGCGTGCGACGGGCATGGGCGATAGCGATTTCGGCAAACCGATCATCGCCGTCGCCAATTCCTTTACCCAATTCGTCCCTGGCCATGTGCATTTGAAGGATATGGGCCAGCTGGTCGCGACCGAAATCGCTGCCGCCGGCGGCGTTGGCCGTGAGTTCAACACCATCGCGGTCGATGATGGTATCGCGATGGGTCATGACGGGATGCTCTATTCCCTGCCCTCGCGCGAGCTGATCGCGGATTCGGTGGAATATATGGTCAACGCCCATTGCGCCGATGCGCTGGTCTGTATTTCCAACTGCGACAAAATCACCCCCGGCATGTTGATGGCGGCGTTACGCCTGAACATCCCGACCATTTTCGTCTCCGGCGGCCCGATGGAAGCGGGTAAATATATCGCCAAAGGCG